>CATJZH010000149.1 GCA_949746285.1 uncultured Clostridia bacterium | reverse complement strand
TTGAAAATATTTGAAAAAATTTCAAGACTAATTATTATAATATTTGTTTTAATTTTTATATATACAGTTTTAGATTATAATAATATAAATTTATTTAATATAGTAAAAGATTTCTTTACTTTTTAAAATTAAATATAGTGTAAAATCTAGTTCACTTAAGAACTAGATTTTTTTGTATCAATAGTGTTAATTAACTTTCTGAAATGGAAATAATTAACCTAGAAAATACGAAAAAAATATATTAAAATGAAAAAGAAAATAAAAAAGTGTAGTTTTTTATAAAAAAATGCAAAATATTGTAGTTTTTATTTTTTATTATGATATAATCAAATTAAAATTTATACATAAAATTTATTTAGGGAAGGAATCTTTAGGGAAATAATAAAAACCCAATTCTATTTGTCAAATATTTCTAATGTATTCATTTTAATAAAATATAGGAGGTAAATATGGAGAAACAAAAGTGTGAAGGCTGCAATGGAAAAGATCCCAAAATGCAAGAAATTTTAGAAACTTACAAACAAGATAAATCTAATTTAATTCAGATTTTAAATGAAGTTCAAGAATACTACGGATATGTTCCAGAAAAAGCACAGCTTGCAATTTCTGAGTATTTAGATATACCAATGGCAGAAATTTATGGAGTAGTTACATTTTATTCAAGATTTACATTAAAACCTAAAGGAAAATATCATATAGCGGTTTGTTTAGGAACAGCATGTTTTGTAAAAGGTTCTGAGCAAGTTTTAGAAAGAGCAAAACAAAGGCTAGGAATTGATGTCGGAGAAACAACAAAAGATGGTAAATTTTCACTAGAAGCAACTAGGTGTATAGGTGCTTGTGGTTTGGCTCCTGTTTTTACAGTAAATGATGAAGTTTACGGTAAAGCTACTGTAAAAATGATGGATGAAATTATAGATAAAATTATGGAAAATCCAGAATAGGAGGAAGCCGATGAAAACATTAGAAGAAATTAATAAAATTAGAGAAGAAAAAAGAAAAGAGTTAGACTTAAGAGTAAACGTAGGAGCTAGTACGCATGAGAAACATATTTTAGTATGTCATGGTACAGGCTGTACATCTTCTAAATCACCTAAAATAATTGAAAATTTTAAAAAGATAATACAAGAAAAAAATATAGAAAATGTAAGAGTAATTCAAACAGGATGTTTTGGTTTATGTGCTAAAGGACCAATTGTTATAATAAGACCAGAAGATGTTTTTTATGCAATGGTTAAACCAGAAGACTGTGAAGAAATAATAGAAAAACATATTCAAAATGGAGAAATTGTTCAAAGATTACTTTGTAAGGATGTAGACAACACAACAGTAAAACAATTAGATGAACTTAATTTCTATAAAAAACAAAAAAGAATAGCACTTAAAAACTGTGGAGTAATAGACCCAGAAAATATAGAAGAATACATAGCTTTTGATGGATATAAAGCTTTAGAAAAAGTTTTATTTAATATGACAGCTGATGAAGTTATTGAAGAAATAACAAATTCAGGATTAAGAGGACGTGGAGGAGCAGGTTTTCCAACAGGAAAAAAATGGTCATTTACAAAAATGGCTAAAGGAGAACAAAAATATGTTGTATGTAATGCAGATGAAGGAGATCCAGGAGCTTTTATGGATAGAAGTATTCTAGAAGGAGATCCTCATTGTGTTGTTGAAGCAATGATGATTGCAGGATTTGCAGTAGGAGCAAATAAAGGCTACATTTATGTAAGAGCAGAATATCCAATAGCAGTTAAGCGTTTCCAAAAAGCTATAGATAGTGCAAAAGAATATGGAATACTAGGAAAAAATATATGGAATACAGGATTTGATTTTGATTTAGAGGTAAGATTAGGAGCAGGAGCTTTTGTTTGTGGAGAAGAGACAGCACTTTTAGAGTCAATAGAAGGTAGAAGAGGTCAACCTAGGTTAAAACCACCTTTTCCAGCAAATGAAGGTCTATTTGGAAAACCAACATTAATTAATAATGTTGAAACATATGCTAATATTACTAAAATAATTTTAAATGGAGCTGAGTGGTATTCAAGTATAGGAACAGAAAAATCAAAAGGAACTAAAGTTTTTGCTTTAGGAGGAAATGTAAACAATACAGGACTTGTTGAGGTACCAATGGGAGTTACATTAAGAGAAATAGTATTTGATATAGGTGGAGGAATTCCAAATGGTAGAGAATTTAAAGCAGCACAGACTGGAGGACCTTCTGGTGGATGTATTACAGCAGAACATCTAGATACCCCAATAGATTATGAATCTTTACAAGCAATAGGTTCAATGATGGGTTCAGGTGGACTTATAGTAATGGATGATTCAAAGTGTATGGTAAACCTAGCAAAATTTTATTTAGGTTTTACTGTAGATGAATCTTGTGGAAAATGTACACCTTGTAGAATTGGAACAAAAAGATTATTAGAATTACTAACCAAAATAACAGAAGGAAATGGTGAAGATGGAGACATTGAAAAATTAGAAAGATTATGTAGCAATATACAAAAAGCTTCTGTTTGTGGTTTAGGGCAAACTGCACCAAACCCAGTTTTAAGTACTATAAAATATTTTAGAGAAGAATATAGAGAACATATAGATCATAAACAATGTAGAGCTGGAGAATGTAAAGCACTAATGAAATTACATATTGATTCAGAATTGTGTAAAGGCTGTGGATTATGTAAAAGAAACTGTCCAGTTGATGCAATTTCTGGAGAGGTAAAACAAACACACGTTATTGATGAAGATAAATGTATTAAGTGTGGAACTTGTATTAATAAGTGTCCATTCCACGCAATCAAAAATTAATTTGAAAAATAAACTTTGTCTTGCGTCGTTGTTGTAAATTTATAATTAAGTCAAAGTACAAGGGTATGTCTCATTAATTATAAAATTACACGCCTAGCAATGCGTGTTTATTTTCCAAATACTAAATTTATTAGGAGGTTAGTATGGTTAACTTAACTATAAACGGTAGAAATGTTGAAGTTGAAGAAGGAACTACTATTTTAGAAGCTGCTAAAAAAATAAATATAGATATTCCTACTCTATGTTTCTTAAAAGATGTAAATGAAATTGGTGACTGCAGAATGTGTGTTGTAGAAGTTGAAGGTAGACGTGGATTTGCAACATCTTGTATTCAAAAAGTTGAAGAGGGAATGGTAGTAAAAACTAACACACCAGCAGTTATTGAAGCTAGAAGAATAGTATTAGATCTAATTTTATCAAACCATGATAGAGAATGTCTAACTTGTACTAGAAATGGTACCTGTGAATTACAAAAATTAGCACAAGAATTTTATGTTGATGAAATTAAATATCAAGGAGAAAGAAATAGACATGAAATAGATGATATTTCTCCTGCAATTGTTAGAGATTTTAATAAATGTATTTTGTGTAGAAGATGTGTAGCAACTTGTAAAAAAGTTCAAGGAATAGGTGCAATAGACTGTACTGAAAGAGGATTCCAGTCAACAGTTTCTACATATAAAAATAAAAGTTTAAATGATGTAAATTGCACATTTTGTGGACAATGTATAGAAGCTTGCCCAGTAGGTGCATTAAAAGAAAAAGATGGAACAGTAGCAGTATGGAATGCATTAAAAGATGAAGATAAATATGTTGTTGTACAAACTGCACCAGCAGTTAGAGTGGCATTAGGTGAAGAATTCGGAATGGAAATAGGAACTAATGTACAAGGAAAAATGGTTTCTAGTTTAAAACAAATGGGATTTGATAAAGTATTTGATACAAATACAGGAGCAGATTTTACTATTGTTGAAGAAGGAAATGAATTTTTAAGTAGATTCCAAAATTCAGGAACACTTCCAATGATTACATCTTGTAGTCCTGGATGGGTTAGGTATATGGAATTAAATTATCCAGAATTAATACCAAATTTATCAACTTGTAAATCACCACATCAAATGTTTGGAGCACTTATAAAATCATATTATGCAGAAAAAATGAATATAGATCCAAGTAAAATATTTGTAGTTTCTGTTATGCCTTGTATAGCTAAGAAATTTGAAAGAACAAGAGATGATATGCAAGGTGCAGGGTATGATGATGTAGATAGTGTTATTACAACAAGAGAACTTGCTAGAATGATTAAACAAGCTCATATAGATTTTGTAAATTTAGAAGATGCTGAATTTGATGATCCTATGGGAGAAGCTACAGGAGCAGCTGCAATATTTGGAACAACAGGTGGTGTTATGGAAGCTGCATTAAGAACTGTACAAGAAAAAGTTACAGGAAATCATTTTGAAAAGCTAGAATATGAAGAAATAAGGGGACAAAAGGGAATAAAAAGAGCAACTTTAAATATGAATGGAACAGAAGTTAAAGTAGTAGTAGCTTCAGGATTAAAAAATGCTCAAATTATAATGAATGAAATTAAAGAAGGAAAAGCTGATTACCAGTTTGTAGAAATAATGGCATGTCCAGGGGGATGTGTAATGGGTGGTGGTCAACCAATTAGAACTTCAAAAGAAAGAGCAAATATTGATATAAGAGCTAAAAGGGCAAATGCATTATATACAATTGATGAAAAAAGTACTATAAGAAAATCTCATGAAAATCCAGTTCTTAAAAAGATTTATGAGGAATACTTAGGTCAGCCAGGAGGACATAAATCTCATGAATTATTACATACATCATATATAGAAAGAGAAAAATATAAATTAGATAATTAATTTAAAAGATGGTTTATTCTAGTCTTTTGTATCTAAAAGAATAAATTATATTTAAAACAAGTCGAATGTTATCATCAGGAAAAATACTTATGATAAAGAGAAAGTGAGGAAAGATGAAGAACAAAAAGTATGTAACTAGTAAACTAAAATTAAACTTTATAATATTAGGAACTATAATTTTAACTACTTTTTTTCTAGCAACAGGATATGCTGCATTCGAATCTATAATTTTGGATGTTGATGGTGAAGTTACAGCTTTACCTCAAAGTGAGATTTTTATTTCTGATATTACATATAATTCAAATATTGGTACAAATCCCGAAAACTCTAAGATTAATCAGTATTACCAAACATTAATGAACAGTACAATGGTTTTAGGTAATAATAATGATTCTTCTATTACGTATACAGTTACTTTATATAATAATGGTAATGGACCATACACTTTTAAAGAAGTAGAATATATGCAAGAATTGTATGACAATCCTAATATAGTTTTTGAATTAGATGGATTAAAAAGAGGGGATGTAGTACAAAGCAAAGAATTTGTTACTTGTACAATTACATTTCATTATTTAAACAATGTTCCAGTAGATAATAACATTTTAAATTCCTATCTAAATTTTAAATTTATGAAAGGTACAATGGATGACACTAATATAATAACTCCTAGCCAAAAAGAAATTATTTATAATGCTAATTTAGAAAATGATATACAGTTTGAAATTACAAATAATAATGATTTTACAGTAGAAATAAATTTAACTATTGATAATAATATCATAGCTACAGCTTCTATAGAACCTTCAGAGACTAAGAATATACACCCACAGATAAAAGATAAGCTAGGATTATTGCAGGCAAATAAGGAATATTCTGTTATGATAGAACAAAAAGTGCCATATACAGTAACTAAACAATCATTAATAAAATTACAATTTATTCCTACTATAACAAATTATGATTTAGGACTTAAAACAGATGGAAGTGTAGAAAATCCATATATTATATATAAAATAGAAGATTTAGTAAGATTAGCTTTAAATGTAAATTCAGGAAATTCATTTGCTAATACTAATATTAAATTATTGAATTCATTAGATTATAATAATTCTAATAATTATTATAATTCACACGATACTAGTTTTGGAAATTTAAATGAAAATGAATCCGATTCAAATGAAATTTTAACAGAAATGACAAGTGGAAAAGGATTTATTATGATAGGAAATTCAGAAACAAATAGTTTTCAAGGAATTTTTGATGGAAATAATAATAAAATTGATAATATATACATACAGAGAATAACTGCAGATATAGAAACCAATATTGGATTTTTTGGTTTTATAAAGGATGCTAAAATTAAAAATATAGAAATTTCTGGATGTTATACAATTGCACATGATGGTGGAGCTTTGGTGGGAGGGCTTTCAGGAACAAATACTATTACGAACTGTCACAATAATGTTGATATAACTAATAATGCAATAGATAAATCAACAGGAGGATTAGTTGGAACTATATTTGCTTCAAGTGTGACAACAATTAATGGATGTTCGAATTTAGCAGACATTAATACTGGATGTGCAGCAGGAGGATTAGTTGGTTTTGTTATTTCATCTACAGTAACTATTGACAATTGCCATAATACTGGTACAATAATGGCGGATGATAATCTTTTAGGAACAGAAACAACATTTTCTACTTTTGCAGGAGGCTTAGTTGTAAAAGACAGCAGTGGTGGTGGAACAATTATAATAAAAAATTCATATAATAGTGGAAATGTAACTGCTAATGTGGCAGGAGGATTAGTTGCAAAAAGTGCAGGAACACTAACAATTGATTCTTCATATAATACAGGAAATGTTAGTGGTACAGGTACCAAAGCAGGTTTTATAGGAGGAATATTGGGTAGACATTCTGCTGGTTGGATGGATACAGGTGTTCCTCAAAAAGCTACTATAACAAATACATATAATACAGGTCTTATATCTAAAATTCTTGCTCAGACCACAAGAGGTGGAATCATCGGATATAATATAGGAGATACATATGATGTATCAAAAGCATATTATTTAGAACAAACGGAAATTGTTAATATAGGTAGTGTTTCTAGTAATAGTTCTTGCTCAAGAACAGAAGAATTTATGAAATCAAGTGAATTTGTTACATTATTAGGTCCAAAATTTACAAATGATACTAATAATATTAATAATGGGTATCCTGTATTAGTTAAATAAAAATGTTATGTATCAATCAACTAGTACATATTACTATTTAGATATACAACTATAGTGCCTGCTTTAAGCAGGCACTATAAATATATGCGGTGTCCAACAAAATATTCTTTAAATGAGTGCTGTTATGAATGGAAGCCTCATAAAAAAATTTTATATGAGCTTATGGAATATTTTAAAGATAAAGACTTTCCATGTTTGCTCTAAAGTCAGAAGCCATCTTTTTGAAAATGGCTTTTGTTTTATATTAATATAAAAGTAAATAAAGTTGCAAATAATCCTTGTAAAAGTTTTCCATAAAAGTATGGTTTTATAGAAATTTTTTGTTTTATTATAATACTATAAACTTGAAGTAGTACAGAAATTCCACCAAAACCAAGCAAAAAAGAAGTTAATAATAAACTAAAATCTGGAAGTTGTGAATATAGAGAAGTTGATAAATTAACACCATTAGTAAGTTCTATAATTCCAGTAATAACACTTGTTGAAATTTCTTTTGGTATTCCAAAAGTATATAAAAATGATGCAATTATATTTAAGATTCCTGAAGTTTCTAAAATAGATAAAATAACTGAAAAAAGGACAATAAATCCCCCAATAGCTAAAATAGAAGAAATAGACTTCTTTATACTATTTCCAAGTATTTCTCCAATATCAGAAACTTTTACAGGAGCTAATTTAGAATTAAATTTTGCTTCTCTATAATTTATATCAAATTTATCTTTTTTCCAAAAACTAAATACATATCCAACTGCAATTGAAGCTAGAATATGAGATATAAGTAAAATAAAACCTATTTTTTTATTTCCAAATAGAGCTATTCCGACAGTACCTAAAATAAAAAGAGGTCCAGAATTATTAGTATAAGCAATAAGTCTTTCAGCTTCTATTTTTGAAATTATTTTCTGCTCTTTTAAATTGCATACAATTTTTGCTCCAACAGGATATCCACTAATAGTTCCTAAAATTATAGCAGCAGAACTTTCACCTGGAACATTAAAAATTGGTTTCATAAATTTATTTAGTAATTTCCCGAGTACATATGTAAAGTTAGTTTGACAAAGTAATTCTGTTGCAACAAAAAAAGGAAATAGTGAAGGTAAAACTTTTGTAGCCCATAAAGCTAGTCCATTTTGAGCAGCTATTAAATTGTTGTTTGAAAACAAAACAAGACTTATAGTAAATAGTATAAAAATAAATGTAAAAAAGTATTTTTTTACAGAAATAACAATAAAATTCATAAAATCCTCCAAAGATATTATCTTATAGTTATATATATTCATTAGAATATATTTTATGAATAGAAAATAAAAAAAGGGCTTTAAGGTTCTTCACCTCAAAGCCCCTTTTAGGAGATTATTTGTAAAATTCCTGAAGACTTCCAAGCCAATGTGAATTTATACACCGTCTCCTTTTTTTGACACTTATGTGCTATAGCATACGTTTAAGATGTTTTTTTATATCGATAGCAGCTGTTTTTTTCATATCAGTCAAACATTTTCCTGGATCCTTATAAAATTCATTTTTGTTAAAAGTTTTAGATACTTCAATATAATGTTCTGCAGCTTCTAAATACTGTTCTACATCATTGATAAAACGTAGTTTTGAATATGGGTCTAAACTTACCTTTTCAAGTAGTTGCTCGAGTTCTTTATGGTATATATTATTCCTATTTACACATAATGTAACCTTGAGCGTCCGACCAGTTCTTGTGATTTTAGTTTTCATAAAGTTAATTCCTCCTTGTTATTAAAAATGCACGAAAAAAATAAAGCACATAAGCTAATATGAGGCAATATGCCTATTTGTCAACGTACATAAATATGTTATCTTTTTAATTATAGCATGAAAAGATGTAAAAGTAAATGTGAGTAAATAAGTTTAAGTTTGGTAAATTGAAATGAATAAAATAACAAAATATAAAAATACTTTGAAATCCTTGAAAATGTAAGAAGAATGTTATATAATAATAAAGCATTTTTATTAAAAACTAAATGAATAAACTACATATTATAAGTGAAAGGAAAGAAAAATGAATTCATTGATTAAAACAGTTCCAAATGTTAAAAAATTTAATGATTATTTATTTGAGGTAAAAAAAGGTACCAATCCTATAATGCTTTCGGGACTAACAGATGTAGGAAAAATTCATATGGCATATAGTACAAAATTTTATTCAGAAAAGCCAATTTGTATAATTACTTATAATGAAATGCAAGCAAAAAAAATAGTAAAAGATTTAGCATTTTTTGGGGAGAAAGTAAAATTTTTTCCAAAAAGAGATGTAATAAGTTTTGACTATGTTGCAGAAAGCAAAGACACATTATTTAAAAGAATATCAGTATTAAACAAATTAGTAAAAAACGATAAAAAAATAATAGTAACAACAATAGAAGCTGCAATGCAAAAAATGATAACAAAAGAAAGCCTTTATAAACATGTTATGTCATTAAAAGTAGGGGATACATTTGATTTAGAAGTATTAAAAGAAAAATTAGTTCTATTAGGATATGAAAGATATGATTTAATAGAAGGAAAAGGTCAATTTAGTGTAAGAGGCGGAATAGTAGATATAGCAACATCTATAAATAGTGGTGTAAGAATTGAATTTTGGGGAGATGAAATAGATTCTATAAGAAAATTTAGTCTAGCAACACAAAGAACAGTAAAAATGTTAGAAAATATAGAAATTTTTCCAGCATATGAATTTTTACTTGAAAATGATGTAAATACAATTTGTGAAAAAATAGAACAAAAATCTTATTCAAAGATAGTAAAGGAAAAAGTTAAAGAAGACATAGAGCAAATAAAAGAAGGAGATTTTTTAACAAAAATAGACAAATATTTTGATTGTTTTTATAAAGAAACAGATACATTATTAGATTATTTGCAAGATGACTGTATTATTTTTATGGATGAAATTTCTAAAATAAAAGCAAGAGCAGAAAATATAACGAAAGACAATAGTAATTTAATAAAAGATTTAGTAGAAAAAAATAAAATAGTTCCAGGAATACTAACAGAAATGAATGACTATATTAAATTCTCTGAAAGACTTCAAAATAAACAAGCAATTTATTTAGAAAAACAGGATGTTGGTTTTGTGGATAAACAAAGTATGCATGCAAAAAGAAACGGATATAGCTTTAGCTATAGGGAGGTCAACTTTTTTCGTAGTTCAATGGATTTACTGT
>CATJZH010000148.1 GCA_949746285.1 uncultured Clostridia bacterium | reverse complement strand
GTTATATATATAAAATTTATATAAATATTATAATAGAGGAGGAAAAGACTTTGATAGAAGTAAAAAATGTTACTAAAAAGTATGGGAATTTCTATGCAGTTAGAAATATAGGTTTCGAAGTCAAAGATGGTGAAATAGTTGGTTTTTTAGGTCGTAATGGAGCTGGAAAATCTACAACTATGAACATGATTACAGGTTTTATTGAACCAACTGAAGGGGAAATTATTGTAGATGGATACAATATCGACCGTAAATCTAAAAAAGTAAAAAGACAAATTGGGTATATGCCAGAAGGAACACCTTTGTATGCCGATTTAACAGTAAAAGAATTCGTTTCTTATATGGCAGAGCTAAAATTATTACCTAAAAGTGAAAGGAAAGAAGCAGTAAAAAAAGCTATTGCAGATACTGGACTTGAAAAAGTACAAAATAACCTAACTAAAAATTTATCAAGAGGTTATAAGCAAAGAGTTAGTATGGCAGGGGCAATAGTTGGAAATCCTAAAATATTAATTTTAGATGAACCAACAGTTGGATTAGATCCAAAACAAGTTATAGAAATAAGAGAACTTATTAAATCTTTTAGAAAAGATCATACTGTTTTAATTAGTTCACATATACTTTCAGAAATAAGTCAACTTTGTGAAAAGGTAATAATAATAGATAAAGGTGAAATTGTTGCAGTAGATACAACAGAACATTTAGAGAATAACACATCAGATAAGGCAACATTAAGAGTTATTGTAGATGATATTGGCAACAAATTTTTATCTATAAAAGAAGAAATAAATGAAATATTAGATATAAAAATAGTTAAAGAAAATGAAGATAATAGTAAAGAGTATTCTGTCGAAACATCTTCAAATGAAGATATTAGAAAGAAAATTTTCTCTACTTGTGCTAAAAATGATATTGTAATATTAGAAATGAATAAAGTAGAAGCATCACTAGAAGAAGCATTTATAAAATTAGTAGAAGATAGACCAGAATATAGTCAAAAAGAAATAAAGAAAATGCAATATGACAAAGAAATAGAAGAATTGCGAGAAGAAGAAAAGATGAAAAAAGAAGAGAAAGAAAATAAGAAGCAAGCTAAAAAAGAAGAAAAAGCTCGTAAGAAAGCTGAGAAAGAAGAAAAGAAAGATAAAAAAGAAGAAGGAGGAGATAAATAATGTTGGCAATTATAAAAAAAGAATTAAAGAGTTATTTGTTATCTCCAATAGGATATATTTTTATAGGGTTATTTTTACTTATATTTAGTGTATTTTTTATGGTAACAATATTTACTAGTCGTGTTATAAATTTTGAGTATTTGTTTTATAATGGAGCAACAATATTAACATTTGTAACACCTATATTAACAATGAGAATGTTTGCAGAAGAAAGAAAAAATGGAACAGAGCAACTTTTATTAACATCACCTAGAGGCATAACATCAATAGTACTTGGTAAATTTTTAGCAGCTGGAATTATAATTTTAATAACAGAAGCTCTTACATTTATGTATTTTATAATATTAGATTATTTTGGAAATCCATCATTATTAGTTGCTTTAAGTACATTATTTGGATTTTTCTTACTAAGTTTAGCATATATATCTTTTGGTATGTTTGCATCAAGTATAACAGAAAATCAAATAGTGGCATCTGTTATAACAATAGGAGCATTTATGGCAATATGGTTTTTACCAAATTTACTTCCAATATTAGATGTATTTTCTCTAATAACAAAATTTGAAAACTTCCCAACAGGATTAATTTCTGTATCAGAAATTATAACATTTGTATCTTTTGCTGTATTATTTATATTACTTACAATAATAATATTGCAGAGAAGAAAAAGTGTAAAATAGAAGGAGGGAGGATAAAAAATGAAAGAAAAAGATGAGAAAAAAGTTAAATTAGGAGAGAGAATATCTCTAAATTTAAGAAAAAAATGGTTAGTAAATGGAACAAAAACATTTTTAATAATAGCAATACTTATAGCAGCATATATTGCGTTAAATTTAGGAATAAAAGAAATAGATTTACCTAAAATAGATGTTACAGAAAATAAAATATATACATTAAGCGATGCATCAAAAGATGCAATTAGTAAAATAGATCAAGAAATTGTTTTATATTCATATGGATTTGAAGAAAAAAGTAATTTTATTGATTTATTAAAACAATATAATAAAGCTAATAATAAAATTACTTATGAAATACTTACAGAAGAATCAAATTATGATATGGTAAAAAAATATAATTTATCAGAAGGATATTTTTCAATAATTCTAAAATCTGGTGAAACTGAAAAAATAGTTTCTTCTCAAGAATTTACAACATATGATTATACTACTTATGAGAAAATAGATACAACAGAACAAGTTATGACAAATTCAATATTAGCACTAACTGAAGAAAATAAACCTAAAGTATATTTTGTAGAAGGACATGATGAATTTTCTTCATCAGAGTTAGCTGTTTTAAATACTTATTTGCAAAATGAAGCTTTTGAAGTAGAAACACTAAATATAGCTTCAAAAGGAAATATACCAGAAGATTGTGATATTTTGGCAATTATGTCACCAAACAAAGACTTTTTTGAACCAGAAGTTTCAGCTATAAAAGAATATATAAACAAAGGTGGAAAAATTTATTTTTCAATGGATACAATGTCAAAAGAAGTTTCTTTGCCAAATATTCAATCTATATTAGATGAATATGGTGTATCTATAGAAAATGGATATATATTAGAAATGGCAAACAACAAAGCTATAGGGCAATATCCTTATATATTTATGCCACAAATATCAGCTTCTCATAAAATAACTTCTGATATTAGTACAGATAGCTATATGTGGCTTATGTATTCTGCAAGACTACAATATAAAACTGATGAAGAATTACAAAATTTAAAGGTAGAAAAGGAGAATTTATTAAGTACATCAGATGAAGCCATGTTTGTTACTAATTTATCATCAGATATAAATGCTGCAAAAGAGTCTGCCCAAACAGGAGCATGTGAAATTGCAGCAGTACTTACAAAAAATGTAGGAACACAAAATGAAGAACAAAATGGTGCTTTAGAATCTAAACTAGTAATTATAGCAACAGGAAATTTTATAACAGACTATACATCACCACTTAGTGAATCATATCCTTTATCAGCTATAGGAAGTAATAAAGACTTCGTTATAAATTCAATGGCATATTTGGGAGATAAAGGAAATACATTAACTATAAGAAAAGATATGGCAAGTTCAACATATCAGCCAACAAATACACAAAATATTATTGTAACAGTAATAGTATTTGCAGTTCCAGTATTAATAATAATTATTGGAATTGTAGTTTGGTCATTAAGGAAAAGAAGAAAATAAAATATTAATATGAAATCCAATTATTAATCTAAAACGTAATAATTGGATTTCTTTTATGTAACAAAACTTGTAATATATGGAAAAATATATTATAATGCAATCAAGAATTTTACGGAGGTGTAAAAATGAAATTCGAATTTGATGATATTGGATTTAAAGATGAAATAGAACTTATGAATTTACAAAAGCAAATGGGACAAAATCAAATCAATAATAAACAAACACTAGGTTTTAATACAGATAGTTTATATAATGCAATAACAGAAGATTTAAATAAGAAAGATAAATAATAAATACATAGGAAGAAATATTATGAAAAAAATTATAATAGATACATTAAAAAAATATAAATTTAGAATGGCATTACAAATAATATTTATAGCACTAAACATATATTTGTTAACATATCCACCAAAAATAATTGGAAAAATAGTAGACTTACTTTATGATTTAGACTCAAATAAGCAAAATATTTTAAATAGCACATATTACTTAATTGGAATATGTGTTATTTTGCTTGTTGTAAGAGTAATATGGAAATATTTTGAAACAAATATATCAAGAGGATTTGAAAGGGATTTAAAAGTAGATATATTTAAAAGATTTTTAAAACTAAAGTTAAAAGATATACAAAGTATAAAAAATGGCGAAATTATGTCTTATTTTGTAAAAGATGTAAATGAAATAAGATCAACAGTGTATAGAATATTGTCACATGGAATGAGATTTATTTTTACTTTTATTATTGCCATGTCTCAAATGATAAGAGATGTTAACTTATATTTAACAATATCAGTAATGATACCTATTATGATAGGCGGATATTTAGTAGTAAAAATAAAAAAATATGTAGAAAGAAGTTTTAAAAAATCTCAAGACATGTTTACACAAATGTCTGAATATATACAAGAAAGTACAGATAGTATAAGAACTACAAAAGCATACGCTTGTGAAGGTGAGCAACTAAAAGAATTTATTAGAAAAAACAAAAGAGTCTTTCAAAGTGATAATACAGTAGATATATTTTCAGCTTTATTAAAACTATGTTTAAATATTTGTTTTGGACTTTGTTTTGCAATTTCTCTATTATTCGGTTCTAAGTTAGTATTAGAAGGAAAAATAACAGTAGGAGAACTAGTTACTTTTAATGGATATATAACATTATTTGTTGGACCAGTTTCATGGTTGCCACCATTAATTGCTAGATTTAAAAGAGCACAAATTTCTTATAAAAGATTAGAAAAAATTTATGAGTTAGAATTAGAAAAAATAAATACAAAAGACACATTTATAGAAGAAAAATTAGAAGGAAATATTATAATAAAAAACTTAACTTTTAATTATCCAGGAACTATAGATGGTGTATTGCAAGATATAGACTTAAATATAAAAAAAGGGGAAACAATAGGTATTATAGGAACAATTGGAAGTGGTAAAACAACTCTTATGAATTTACTTATTAGACTATATTCTGTACCTAATGGAAAAATATTTATAGATGGAAAAGATATAAACGAAATACCAATAGAAGTATTAAGAGATAATATATGTTATATAACCCAAGACAATTTCTTGTTTTCAACAAGCTTAAAAGAAAATATAAATTTATTTAAAGACGACTATAAAGAAGATGAGATATATGAAAGTACAAAAAAAGCGATAGTCTATGATGATATTAAAAAGATGCCAAAAGAAATAAATACTGTAATAGGAGAACGCGGAGGAGACTTGTCTGGAGGACAAAAACAAAGGGTTGCAATTTCAAGAGCGTTTTTAAAAAATAGTACAATATTAGTTTTTGATGATACTTTTTCTGCTTTAGATAATAGAACGTCTGAAAAACTTATAGAAAACATAAAATATTTATCAGATGGAAAAACTTGTATAATAATTTCAAATAAAGTATCAGATGTAAAATATAGTGATAAAATAATAGTATTAAGTAATGGAAAAATAGTAGAAAGTGGAACTCATGAGAAGCTAATTGAAAATAATGGAATATATAATGAGTTTTACAAACAACAATCTACAAAAGCTGAACCTAGTTTTTTAGTTTAAACTATTATAAGAGAGGGATTTTAAATGAAGGATAAAACATTAAAAAGAATACACAAAATGTTAAGACCACAAGCTAAAGCTATATTCATAGTATCTGTTTTAGCTATTATCATAAATATCGGAGAAGTAATAAAGCCTTATATAATAAAAGTAGTAATAGATAGCTATCTAAGTCAAGGATTATGGCAAAAGGGAGTTATGACTATAGGAATTTTAGGAAGTATTTATATAGGAATTGTAATATTAGGAAACATATTAGAATTTATAGTTACAACAACAACTAGTATGATGGGTGAAAATGTTATATATTCTTTAAGAAACAAATTATATAAATATATAGAACATGCTAATATTCCTTTTCATGACAAAACACCATCTGGAACATTGTTTGTTAGAATTACAAGTGATGTAGAAGATATTACTAATTTTTTTAAAGATGTTATTACATCATTTATAAAAGATATTTTTATGATAATAGCATTAGGTATAATGATATTATCACTTGATTATAGGCTAGGGCTTATATGTTTTTTACTTATTCCACTAGTTATAATAACTTCTATAATAATAAATAAAGCAGCTTCAAAAATACAAGAGGCATCCAAAAAAGCTAAAACAAAGCTAAATATTTTTTTAGCAGAATCAATATATGGTGTAAAGCTAATAAAGATTTTTAATAGGCAAAGAGAAAAGGAAAAAGAATGTTTTAAATTATGTAATGATTTTTACAAGTCAAGAATACCAACATCATATACAGAAGGACTTTTAATTGCAATAATGCTTATAATTGAAAATTTAGGTGTATCACTTATAGTTTGGGCATCTGTAAATCATTTATTTGGAATAAATTTAGAAGTAGGTGTTATATATATTTTTATTACATATGTAAAGCAAATATTTGAGCCAATTCAAAGAATTGTTGAAAATTTAGAAACAATACAAGAAGCTTTTGTTTCTGTTAATAAAATATATGATATTTTAGAACATAAGGAATATTTAGAAGATTTTGAAAAAGGTATTGAACTTGAAAAGATAGAAGGAAAAATAGAATTTAAAAATGTATGGTTTGCTTATGAAGGAGAAAACTGGGTTTTAAAGGATGTTAGTTTTACAATTGAGCCAGGTCAAAGTATAGCATTAGTTGGAAGAACGGGTTCACGGTAAAACTACTATAATAAATTTAATAAATAGATTTTATGAAATTCAAAAAGGCGAAATACTTTTAGATGGTATAAATATTAAAAATATTAATTTGCGTTTCCTTAGAAAAAATGTAGGAATAATTTTGCAAGATCCATTTATCTTTGCTAAGAGTATAAAACAAAATATAGAATTAAATGAAAATTTATCAGAAGATGCAATAATGGAGACAATACGATTATCGTCAGCAGAAGAATTTATAAATTCACTTCCAAATGGTATTGATGAAATTGCCTATGAAAGAGGAAGTTCTTTCTCTGCTGGACAAAAACAATTATTAGCTTTTGCAAGAATATTTGCACATAATCCTTCTATTTTTATATTAGATGAAGCGACTGCTAATATAGATACAAAAACAGAAGAGTTAATTCAATACTCGATAGATAAAATTTCTAAAGAAAAAACATCAATTTTTATAGCACATAGGTTATCTACTATTGTTAATGTCGACAAGATTATTGTTTTAAATAATGGAGAAATTATAGAGCAAGGAAATCATAATGCTCTTATGAAAAATCAAGATGGTTACTATTATAAATTATACAACGCATATTATACTAATTTAGCTGGGTAAAAGAATTTTAAAGGAGATTAAATAAAGGTGGAAAATAGTATTTTGAATCAAAAACTATTTAAAATGGCTTATACTGATACAGTAACAGATTTAGGAAATGAATTATATTTTAAAGAAAATGGAAGCATTTATTTATTAAATACTAAAAAAAATAAATATATAATAGCTTTAGATATATTAAGATTTAAATCTTTAAATAATATATATGGATATGAGTTTTGTAATGAAATATTAAAAGCATTAGCAAACAAAATTAAAGATATTTTACCAGAAGACAATATTACTTGCAGAATTTCTAATGATATTTTTGTTACAGTATTTAGTTATGAAGAGGATATAAAAAAATTACTTGATAACCTAAGTGCTGAAGCATCAAATTTGAATGTACTAAATAAAGTTATACGGAATAAATCTATCTTTTGGTGTTTATAAAATAGAAGAAAAAGATAGAGATATAAACAATGTGCTTAGTAAAGCATATATGGCAAGGGCGGAAACTAAAGGTAAATATAGTACAAACTATTATATTTATGATAAAGTTTTAGAAGAAAAAATAACTCAAGAACAGCAAATTGAATCATCAATGGAAATGGCATTAAAAAACAAAGAATTTAAAGTTTTATATCAACCTAAAATAGATACAAAGACAGAAAAAATAGCAGGAGCAGAAGCATTAGTAAGGTGGAACAAAGATGGTAAAACAATTCCTCCAAATAAATTTATTCCATTGTTTGAAAAGAATAAATTTATAATAAACTTAGATTTATATGTTTTTGAAGAAGTTTGCAAAGATATAGCTATATGGAAACAAAGATATAAATATGTACCAATGACTTCAATAAATGTCTCTAAAACTCATTTTGAAAATGAAAATTTTATAGATAGATACGTACAAATTGCAAATAAATATAATTTAAATACAGAAGAATTAGATTTAGAAATTACAGAAAGTGCAACTGTAGATGAGAGCATAGATAGTCTAAAAATATTAAAAGATATAAAAGCAAAAGGTTTTACTGTTTCAATGGACGATTTTGGTACGGGATATTCTTCACTTAGTATGTTACAAAGTATGCCTATAGATACAATTAAAATAGACAAAGTTTTTATAGAAAAAGCAGATTTAAATAGTGATCAGAACATTATAAACTATATTATGCTTATTTCAAAACATCTTGGAGTAAAAACAGTTGTAGAAGGCGTTGAAACTAAAGAGGAGATAGATTTTGTAAGGAAATTAGGGTGTGATTTAATTCAAGGTTATTATTATTCTAAAGCAATGGAAAAAGAGGAGTTTGAAGAATATTTTAGTAAGAATATGTAAAGATTGTAGAAAAAAGAGGCTTAAATGCCTCTTTTTATGGTAAAGTTTGACTTTTTGTGAAAAATATTCTATAATAAAAATAAGGTGTCGAATTGCGCCTTGTTTACAAAAAGGCATTAATATATCGAAAGATAGATAGTGCCAATTGCAAAATGATTTTATTCTCGCACATTGAAAATAAAATATTTGCTGCAAAAACTATAGCTATTAACCAAAAGATGCGAAATATTCATGGCGTAAGGAGCTTTGAAAGATTTGTGATTTGCATAAAAACATAAAAGAATGGAATATATAGTATTTTGTAGATGAGAGCAAGTAGTCTTAAAGTGTAAGTAAAGCTATACTGGCAATGGTCAGCGAAATGCAAAAATATACACGGCAATGATTACTTTGCAGGTAATCTCAATATGTATAATCCAATTCTAAGAACTTGTAGCAGTATTGTAGATAAATAAAGAGTGTAAAGTGTAGCTATACTGACAATGGTCAGTGAAATGCGTAATACGCACAGTAATTTTACATTTTTTATAAGTCTAGATATCGTATTCATGTTCTTAAATGTTGAGGCAATATTACAGATTAGAAAAAGCAACTTACAATATGAATAAAATGTATTTAGTAGGATAATGGTTATAGTTGTAACTTAAAAAATTGTATAGGAATATAAGAAGGAGGCGTTAGTATGACGACTAACAATAGACGGATGAGAGACGTCCAAGAGCAGCAGGAGCAAAGAGAAAAACGCAGAAAAATTTTTCTGTGGCTTGGGCGGATAACAGGTGGTGTACTTATTGCAATACTTCTGACGATCTTTGTCAGGAGCTGCAGCAGTGAAGAGTACACTCTGGAACTTGTAGGTGATAATCCTCAGGTTATTCAGCAAGGAGCTGAGTATGAGGAGCAAGGTTGGAGGTTTTTAGATGAGGATGGGAAAGAAGTCTCAAAATCTCAAAATGAGAAATTGAGTAAGAAGGTCAAAATCAAAGGTCTTGAAGAGCTCAATACTATGAAACCCGGAAAATATGATATTGAATATCATTATAATAAGCAGGTTGTAGTAAGAACCGTTAAGGTTGTAGCTAAATCTTCTGCTAATGATAAAAAAGATCATTCGGGTGAAAGTGGTAAAGATGAGAAATCAGACGATGATGATGCAGACCCTGACCCTGATGCTTCGAATTCTCAAGAGCAACAGACAAACGGATCGGATGCCGCTAATAAAGATGATAAGAAGAATAACAGTAATGGCGGCAATAATGGAACTGGTAGTAGTGGAAATTCGGGTAATAAACCAGAAGGTGGTAAACCTGATGGCAATAAACCTGGAAAACCGGAGAAACCTGAAAAACCTGAGAAACCGACAGAAAAGCCTGAATACAATATGACTGGAGTTTCACTTAATGATCTTACAGTTGTATATGATGGAAAGAAACATTCCATCAAAATTACAGGCAAGTTACCAGAAGGTGTAACTGTAAGTTACACTGGAAATGAGAAGGTTGATGCTGGAACCTATATTGTAACAGCTAATTTTAAAGGTGATAGCAAACATAAGGCAATTAAGCCAATGAGAGCTACCTTGAGAATTCTTAAGGCTGATTACGAAAAAACCATCGTCTTTAAAGGAATTACTATTCCTTACGATGGACAGAAACACAGTATCTATGTACTTCCGTCATCGCTTCCAGAAGGAGTAACGGTTTCTAGGTACGTAGGTAATGGTGTTACTGAAGTAGGTATTCATAATGTCACAGCTTATTTCTTAGGAGATAAGAATCATAATCCAATTGAGCCAATTACGGCGCAGATTGTGATTACGGACGCTGGTAAACAGGATTATGACATTTCGGCAGCATTAGCAACGTTTGTTGACAAGACAGAAACTTACTCACCAGGTATGGTATATAGTATCTTAGTTGATGAGAGTAAGTTACCAGCAGGCGTTACAGTAAGTTAT
>CATJZH010000147.1 GCA_949746285.1 uncultured Clostridia bacterium | reverse complement strand
CCCTTTTTTTATATTTAAGTCTATATCTTGCAATACACCATCTATAGTTCCTGGATAATTAAAAGTTAAGTTTTTTATTATAATATTTATATAAATTTTATATATATAACCTTAAAATAATATTAAAATGTCCAATTATATACGTATGTTTAATTTGGCAATTAAAGCTTTTATCTTTATTCCTTCCTCTGAAAACATTACTTCATGTTCTGTTACAATATTTTCCTCAAAAATATTATCATTATGCAAATCATAAGTTTTTGAAATTATTTCAAATCCTGATTTTTCAAAATATTCCAAACTTGCTTCAAATAATTCATCTGAATCTGTTTTAAAATAAATTTCTCCTTCTGGAATTAAAAAAGTTTTATAAGCTTCTAATTGTCTTGTATGCGTTAATCTTTTTTTGTTATGCTTCTTTTTTGGCCAAGGATTGCAAAAATTAATGTATATTCTTTGGGCAAAATCTTCTTTATTAAATACTTCTGTAATTTGTTCAATATTTGCTCTAATTAAAAATAGATTTTCTGGATTTTTGAAATTATATGCTTTTTCTATATTTCTCTTTGAAAGACCTAACATTGCTTCTATCATATCTACTGCTATATAATTTATATCTTTATGTTTTGATGCTAAATTTGCAATAAAAGAACCTTTACCACATCCAAGTTCTATATGTAATGGATTATTATTCTTAAATTTCTTTTTCCATGTTCCTTTAAAAACATCTGGTTTATCTATGTAAAATTCTGCTTTTTCTAATTCTTCTTTTGCCCATTTTTTTCTTCTAATTCTCATAACTGCCTCTCTAATGTTTTTTATATGTATCTGTATATAATTTATCTCTTTTAATAAGTTCACCATTTCTTCTATATGCTCTATATGATTCTACGACTAAAGTTTTATCCGTTGATTTTACTGTTTTAGTATCTATAGAAATATCATATTCATCATTTGTTAGTAATCCATATATATTTATTCTAGCTACACCACCACTAACAGAAGCTTCTATTTTTATTGGATACTCTCTTCTATTTTTAAACTTAAAATCTGTTGATCCCCAAACTACTGTTGCATCTTTTCCAGCATCAGAATATGATGGTACAAACATGTGATTTCTTCTGGTTTCTATTTCCATGTTTGCAGCAATTACAGCATTATATAGAGTAGTTGATATTTGACAAATTCCTCCTCCTAAACCATTTGTTACTCCTCCATCTTGATATATAGCAGCTTCTTTATATCCTGCTGCTATTGTCCTTTTTCCAACTACCTTATTATAAGAAAAAATTTCTCCTGGCATTACTACTTTTCCATCTATTTTACTTGCTGCTAATCTTAAATTAGTAGTTCTATCTACATTACTTGTCGCATATTTAGTTGAATACGAAGCTAGCAAATCAGGAAAAGCTTCTTTGCCTAAATCATTTACTGTGATTTCTGGATTAGTATAATCTAATGATATTTTATATTCTTCTAATTCTGGATTTTCTTCTATAATTGATTTTGCTTTCTCTACATCAAAATCTACTCCAATTACATCTGCAAATACTGCATATGGTTCTGTAGTAAAATATGCATTTTCTGCCTCTCTATAAATATCATCATGAATTGCGTCTACATTTATTGGTTCTGGATATTTTGTATATGTTGGTATTTGTATATAACTTTTAGAATAACTTATATCTTGAATTGCATCTAATATCATTGGCTTTAACTCATCTATTTTTATTCCTGCACCATTTACTCCATTAGTTATTATTAAATCATTTTCATCTATATAATATCCATATTGTTGAAGTTGATCTGGCAGATTCGTTTCAATAATTTCTAAATATGATGTTAATGCTTCATCATTATATACTAATATTGGTTCTATATCTATATTTGTCATGAGTATAGATATATATTGTTTTAAGTCACTAAAAAAGTTACCTGTTTTTGCTAGATTATATGCATAATTAACAGAAGCTTCAATATCAAATTTAGCTCCTATTTGTTCTATTTCTACATAATAATTATAATTTTTATATGTAAGCTCTATATGGTCATGCATCTGACTTGTAATCTCCGTAGTTACAAGGTCAGTTGCTTCTTGTTTTGTTAAACCAGATACATTTATTCCTTTTATAAAAACACCTGATTGTATTACTTCACTATTTTGCTGATTTAAATAAAACATAATACTTGATGCTATAATAATACCAATAACAATAGCTACTAATATTAAATACACAAAAATTATATTATCATGCTTGAAATTTTTTAGTAATGTTTTTGTATTCCCTCTAAAAATCTCAAAATCTGGCATTTAGTTCCTCATTTTCCTATAAATTCGTTATTATTATATTGTAAAACAATATATAAATCAATATTTTTTTATAATTTCTTTCTAGAACGTTCAAAACCTGATTTTAAGCAATTATTGCTAAAATCAGGTTTTTGAACATTAAACTATTTAGCCCAATACTTTTGAGGGCTATTTTGAACCGCCAAACTTCTCAAGCAACCATCTCCGGATTTTTCTCTTATTCCAGCTAAGTATAAACCATACTGTCATAATAACAATAAATAATCCTGCCATAAAAATATCGTTTATGCTCATACACAACCCTCCTTATCTTTTATGTGTTATGAATTATATCACAGGTGTACCTTTTTTACAAATTCATCTATCTTTATTATAAATTCTGTGTTATAATTTTGACATTCATTTTATATATAATAAGGGAGGTAATATAAATGATAATAAGGCTAATTTTATCATTTGTACCACTAGTTGGTACGTCACTAGGATCACTATTGGGAATTGTTTCAAAAAAACTAAAAAAACCTGAAGAAATTTTAGTGGCAATTGCCACCGGAATACTTGGGGCAATAAGTTTTAGCTTATTTTTTGAGACAATAAATGCTATACGGAATAACTGCTACTTAGTTATTTTAGGTTTTGCACTAGGATTTCTATTTATCTTTTTGGTAGATTTTTTTCAGACTGAATCTATTACTACTAAAGAGAAATTACTTATAGCAATGATAATTCACAATATTCCTGAAGGAATATTAATTGGAATTGCTTTAACAAATGAATCCCTAGTTACAGCATGTGCTTTGGTAACAAGTATAAGTCTACAAAATATACCTGATGGTATAGTAGTATCTATGCCATTATTATCAAGTAAAGGAAAAGCAAAGGCTTTTTTTATGGGTGTTCTATCAGGAGCTGTTGAACCAGTTGCTGCTATCCTTATAATCTTATCTGCTAAGCAATTCATAAGCTATGTTGAACCTTTTTTAATAGGCTTCTCATTTTCTGCTATTATAATGATTTGCTGGGAACTTTTAAAAGAAACCGAAAAGAAGTCTCTTATTGCTTTTATTGCAATTGCAACAGTAATATTTAACACTATTTTAAGTTAAACTTATAAAAAGCAGCATACGCTGCTTTTTATAAGTTATGTATTAATTATTTTAATTTTTCCTCTACAAGAGTATGATCACTATCATCACTATCATCTTTTGTCAATATAAATCCTGTTGATATAGGTCTTGTTTTATGTGCTCCTGTGCTATCTATTGGGTCATTTACTATAGTATCATTTACTACTAAAACACTAGATGTTCCTCCATCTAAATTTGCTGCATTATATGCACCATATCTTTGCATAACTTCTATTAAATCATCCATATCTGCACCTGGTTTTCCTGCAGTTCTTCCATTTAATACTAAAAATAATACTACTCCATCTTTTCTCTGACCAATAGCTGTTCTTGGTGCTGTTCCCCAGCCTCCATTTCCTACTACTGATGAAGCCTTTCCATTTACTATTAAATATGGTCCAAAAGTAACAGCATCTCTTATTCCTTGATTTTTTGCTTCAGATAAACTCATTTTTCCTAATACTAATTTATCTTCTTCTGTGAAACCTATAATTCCTCCTGCTCCACTATATGAATCTTTTGTTTTGTAAACGCCATCACATACAGTAATTCCTAATGGTTGTCCTCCTGTACTATTGAAATTTGGATCGTTAAATCCTCCACCATTTATTGCAATTAATGCATCATTATTTTTTGCCATAGTTGTTAAATATTGTCCAGATTTTCCTAAGTTCTCTGTACAAACTGCTTTTATTCTTGAAGCATCATATACTGCAACTAAATACCCATCATATTTCTTTTCAGAAATTTCTACTATTTTATAGTCATTGTTTTTTTGGTCTCTTTCTAAAATTTGTCTTTCATACTCGTTTTCATAGTTTTCTTTCATATTTGAGCCAAAATTTATTGCATTTGCATCTGTTGTTTCGTCTATTTCTACTACTTTATTTTTATCTAATATGTACTTTATTGTTTCTTCATCATAAAACCAAGTGGCAAAGTATTGATGTGTCATTGTTGTCATTGCTGTAGTTACTAACCATTCTCTAAATCCTGAATATGGTCCATATAACAAAAATAATACTACTATTATTCCTATAGTTCCTAATGAAAATAAAAACGTAAATATATTTGTTACTACTTTTCCTTTAGAATTTGATGTAACTCTTCTTCTTTTTATTTGAGCTCTAGTTTTTTTATTTTCTTCTTCGATTCTTGATTTTCTACTTCTTCTTACTCTTTCTTTATCTATTGTGCTATTTTCCATTTAAGTGTCCTTTCTCGCTAAAATTAACATTTACATTTTATATGAAAAATCGACTTTTGTCTATAGTATATTTTATATTTCTATATGTCTTTTATATTTGATAAAAATATTACATTTTCAATTATATCTAGAATTGAATACACAAGTATGGCTATACCAATTGTTACCATTATTATGTTTGTTGCCATTACATATATACCACATATAAGCATTACTATTGATATTATTAGACTATATGTCCAAGCGTCTGCTCCTAAAGTTTTTAATTTTAAAGATAAACTTAATCTCATTATTGCACTATAAATTATCCATAATCCAACTAGAATTCTAAATATAGCAATAATTTCTTTTCCGTATGCTATTGTTACTATGCCTAATACGATTGCTATTATTCCAAAAGCTAAATCATAATTATATAAATCGTAATTTCCTTTATTTATAAAATAGTTTGCAGCTTTATATGCTCCTACTAGCATAAACATTATTCCAAATATGTAAGAAATAACAGTTATTGTTGTTTCAGGATTTACTATAAGTATAATTCCTAATACTACAAATACTATTGATGATATAAGCGAATACATTCCTGTTTTCTTGAAAATCTTACTAATATATTCCATTTTTATACCTCCCATTTTTTATATATTATGGTATTTATATTATACTACTATTGTGACAAAAAACAATTAATTTTTTCTTAATTTTACATCAAAAACTTTTTTCTTTCAAATGTATATATTGGAACTTTTTTTCTTTTATGCTGTGTAGAATTATTTAACTTTTCTATAATTTTCATTGCTGCATCATCCGTTCTTCCTGTCTCAATATATTTTTCTATTTGTTTATATGTAACTCCCATTTTTTCCTCATCTGTTTTCATTCCTAATCCGTCATTCGGAGATTTTTTTAATATTTTATCTGGCACTCCTAAATATTTTCCAATTTCTAAAACTTCTGTTGCAGTAAAATTTCCAATTGGATTAAAATCATAGGCACTATCTCCCCATTTGGTAGTATAACCAACTAGTATTTCACATAAATTTCCTGTTCCAATAACTAAATATTCCATAGTTTGAGCTATTGCATATAATGTTGTCATTCTTAATCTTGGTTTTATATTAGTTTTTGAATTGTCACTTATATTTGTTTCAATTACTCTAGTTATTGTGTTCTCATACTCATTATAAATTTTAGCTAAATCAATTTCTATAAAAGGCACTTCAAATTTATTTGAAACTAATTTTGCATCTTCTAAATCTTCTTTATTTGAATTGCATGGCATTGCTACAGTTAATACCTTTTCTTTTCCCAAAGCTTTTGTTGCCATAGCTATAACTGTTGCTGAATCTTTTCCACCACTATTTCCAATTACTACACCTTTTGATTTATTTTCTTCAACATACTTTTTTATCCAAGTAACTGCATTTTCTGATTCTAAAATTAATTTTTGTTTATCTAACATATTATTGCTCCCATAAATATCTTGTTTTATCTAGATTTTCTTCTGCTCGCTCTTTTGGATCTTTAGTTGATACTAATACTCCATTTAATTGATTTTCAAAAAATGAAGTATAATCTTGATTTTGTCCATTATTTTGAGTAGCCCATTTATTAGCATTATATAAACTTTCTTCTACTTTTATTTGTAATTTACTATTTTCTGCTTTTAATCTTTCTATTTCTTCTTTAGTTTTTCCGAAAAGTCTTCTTTTTCTATTTTGCTCAATAGGTAAATTTGATTTTTCCTTTGCCGCTATTTTTTCCATCGCTAAATTGCTAATATGCTCATCTGAAAATGGTTGTGTGTTTTTAGCGCCATATGTACTTTTTATAATTGAAAAAATTTCTGCCATTTCAGGAGAAAACTGACCTTCAAATTCTGATATAGCTGCTGCATAAATTTCTGCTAACATATCTTGTACACTATATTTTGTTTTTGTTTCTGGTATTGATGTTTGTTCTAACTTTATTTTTAAATTAATATTTGCTAATTTTTCTTCCTTTAAAATGTCTTTCCCCATTATTCTTCCAAAAAATCCTACTTTTTCTTCACTAACATCTTCATATTCTTGAGTATATTTTTCGATTCTAGATTTTCTTATTATATTATAAACTTTTTCATATAAGCTTCTTTTAATATCATTATCTATTTGGAATTTGTGAGAATTTCCAATATCAGAAAAATTCCTAACAAGTTCTAGACTATATGTCACTCCATCAAATAATGGTGTCATTTCATCAGAAGTTTTTAATACATCTTCTAACGAAGATTCAAATGTAATTCCAGAAGATTCACATTTTTGTTTTATTGTTTCAAGGTTTTCCTTTATTTTACCAATTTTTTCATCAAGACTAACTTTATTTAATGTCCTTCCTAAGTTTACTCCTAATTTTCTAGAAATAATTTTACCCGCATTTTCGTTATTTATTAACTGTTCATATGTAGTAGAAATAGTAGAAAATAATTTATCAACTTTACTAGGCGTATGCGAAAGTTTTGAAGATAATCCATTTACTTTTTCTAATCTCTCATTTTCTCTTTTTTCTTCTTCTGCTTTCATTTGTTTTTGCCTTCTATCTTCTTCTATTATTTCCATAGACTTATCTATTTCCAATTCCTTTTGTCTACACAATCCTTTCAACAAGGTTTCCAAATTAGAGGAAAATTCTTGTGTTTTTGTTGTTAAAGCAGACGCTTTTTCGTGCAATTCTGATATTCTTGATGCAATTTCTCTAGTAGAAACTCTAGTACTTTCTTGTATACTTATAATTGTCTCAATAGCATCTATTTCTTCTTTCATATCTTTAACATTCTGTTGAAATCCTTTTACAAGCTTATCGTATAAATCTGATAATTCATCATTACTTTTTTCCTCTAAACACGGTTTACTTAAAACTAAATCATAATAAGTATATGAATTTTTATTGCCACTAATCATTTGTTTTTTATCCACCTTACAAAATGGTGCAATAATATATTCTGATTCACTTACATTATTATCAGGTCTATAATTTTCTGCATATAAAAATGGAACATCATCTTTAACAATAATATCAACTATTGCTGAATCTTGGTATTTGCAAAATCTTTTAGCTATTTCTTGTTTTGTAGTAGTAGAAAGGAATCTTTTAGTTTCTCCTCCTATTTTTTGAAAATAATCAGTTGAAGTCCCTCTTATTAAATTTATTGGTAATTCACCTTGATTTCTTTCTTTACACATAACAGAATATATATTAACAAAATCTTCTATATTGGCTTTAAATTCTTCTTCTGTTTCAGGTAAATGCCATCTTTCTCTGGCTACATTACAATAATTATAAGCGGTGAAGTCGCTTAATATGTTTATAGCACTATGATTAAAACCTAAATATTTCCTAATTGATTTTTCCTCTTCTTCTGTTACTTTTATATTTTCATAAGCTTCTTCTAAATTCATTTTTTCTCCTCACTTTTTAAGAAACTTTTCTTTTAAAAATCTGTGATTTTATTTTATCTATAAATTTAAATACATAATCATCTTTTAATACA
The DNA here is from genome assembly GCA_949746285.1 of uncultured Clostridia bacterium. GTDB lineage: Bacteria > Bacillota > Clostridia > TANB77 > CAG-508 > Scatovivens. The sequence goes on along the minus strand of CATJZH010000147.1, from coordinate 2,327 downwards.
ACTAACATTGCAAAATATGACATTACTCCTACGCATACTTGAGATATTATTAAAGCTATATTTAAAATTTGTTTATTTGGAGATAAATTTCGTATAATTTCTGAAACTTCAGTTGTATTTAATATTGTTTTTATCGCAAAACAACATATAAACATTATTAATGCTGAAATAACATAATTTGCACAAACTTTAATTAAATCTTTTATTTTTATTTCATCTTTTATATGATTATATTGTAATATATCAACTACTAATTGTGAAAGTACTGTTGCTATTGCTGCACCTATTGATTCATATAAAGTAATTAAAATATAATTTAATATAAAATTAACTATTACTCCTACAGTAACTGAAAAAGTATATTCTTTTTGCCTTTTTGTAGGTAATAAATACTGTGTTCCTATAACATTTGCTATTCCCATTAATAATATCATTGGACTTAGCAAATATATAATATAATTTACTTTATCATATCCACTACCAAAAAACACTGGTACAAAAGCATTTGAAATACTAATTATACCAAACATTATTGGAAATGATAAAAAGAATGTAAATCTAAATGACATTTTCATATATGAATTTATCTGTTTTTTATCATTATTTGCAAATGCATTTGCCATTCTTGGTATCATAACAACACCTAATGAATTTACTATTGTAAGCAATAGTCTTATTACTTTATGCCCTTGTTCATAATATCCTGTTTCAGATTTATCTTTTACAAGCCATCCTATCATTGTTGTATCTAATATATTATATATTTGATTTGCTATTTGTGGAATAAACAATAAAATTATGTGTGGCAAATGCTGTTTTATACTAATTTTCTCTACTTTTATTCCTTTTAAATATTTTGGTAAATATAACCATAATGATAAATTACCAAGTAAATCTGCAAGCGAATATATTAATGTAAATTTAGCTAAATCTTCTTTAGTTTTTACTAATATAAATACTAATGTAACACTACATATTCTTACTAAAACATTTCTTGTAACTGTTTTTTTGAACTCTTCTAAACCTTGAAAAAACCAACTTATATCGAAAGCAGCTGCTACTAATTCTAACATTAGTATTGTATAATAAATTTGATACTCTTTTCCATTTACAAAAGCAAAAAAGTAAATTATAGTCGAAAGCAGTATAGTTATAAATCTAAATATAACTATTTCAATAAAAACTTTTTTTCTTTTTTCTTTATTTTCTTGTGCATACGCTATTTCTCTTTGACCATATAACGCAACACCTAATGAACCAAATAATATAAAATATGTAACTATTGCATATGTATAACTATATATTCCAATACCTTCTGCACCTAATACTCTTGATAAATATGGGGTTGTTATAAGTGGTAATATAAGTATTAAAACTTGATATATCATATTATATATGTAATTTTTCGCAATACTCTTTTTAGCCAATTTTATTATAATCTCCTTTATATCATATATTACTGTTCTTATATTATCACTAACTTAATTATTTTACAAGACTAATTATGTGACCAATTTGGGATGTTTATGAAAATGAGTAGTGAGGCTGTAGCAATTAAAATTTAACAGCCTCAGTAACAAACGTCCAAATTTGATTATTAAAACTTATAATAATAATTTTTCACATCTTTTAATATCGATTCTAAATACACATCTTCATTTCTTTCATTAATTACAATCATATTAGGATATGTCATCATCATCTTCTCATTAGAAAAATAATTTCCTATATCATTATCCTTAGCTATATCTATACCTGTTATTGTTATATTGTATTCATTTGCCACTCTTATTAAAAAACTATCTAATGCATAACAAGTTAATATTCCGTCTAAAGTCATAAACAATGTAATTGTTGTAATACATGTTTTCAAAAACGTATGTGATACTTTATTTATAACTTTTTCTATACAGTTATCTAAAAAAGGATTTATATACTTTATTAATGGAATTGTTAAGCTTCCCCACATTATTGCATAATATAAACAAGTCCTTCCATTTATATTTAAAAAGTCGTTAGAATAATCCCACCACTTTACATGTAGTACTACTTCTCCTATATAACTTGCTAAATACTCTACTGTACATCCTATAAGCATTCCGTAAAAAAATAATTTTATGTTATTATTTTTATACTTACTTAATGTTAAAACTAAAGCAATAGCAGCAATCCCATAAACTATACAAAATGGGCCATATAGAAAACTTTGTCTGCTTTCTAACATTCCTTTTGTGAAAATAGCATATATAGTTTCAATAAAAAATCCTGCTATACTATAAATAATAAAATAAATTAAAATCTTCCAAATAAATTTTCTTTTCATAAAT
>CATJZH010000146.1 GCA_949746285.1 uncultured Clostridia bacterium | reverse complement strand
TTATATTATTAATTTATATATAAAATATAAATTAATAATAAATAATGTAATAAAATTTTCAACATAGATTATAAAAAAATTGGAGAAAGAAAAATATAAGACAAAAAATAAAGCAACTTTTTTAAAAAAAAGTATCCAGAAAAGAAATAAAATAATTTTTAAAAATGTGTTTCTTTTTAAGAAATAGTTTGGTATAATATCGGAAGGAGGTAACTAAAATGGAAATTGGAAAAAATTTAAAAAAGTATAGAGAAAATAGTCAAATGACACAAAAAGAAATTGCAGAAATATTAAATGTTGAACCAGCAACAATTTCAAAATATGAATCAGGTATATTAGAACCTAAAATAGAATCATTAAAAAAGTTAGCAAAAGTTTATGAAATAACTATAGATGAGCTAGTAAAAGATGAAGAAGATAATGTAGACATATCAAATGTTGATGTATTAAAAATATTAAAAGAACAAAAAGACATGAAAATAAAAAATAATTTATATTATAATACACAAATATCTTTTGCATATAACACTAATAATGTTCATAATACAGGATTAAGCAAAGAGCAAATTAGATCTTTGCTAGAAAATAATACTATATTTTTTGAGAATAAAACTAATATAAATGCAAATGATATTATTGAAACATTAAATCATTTTAAATTAATAGATTATATAATAGAAATAGCAAATAGAGAATTAACAGAAAATATGATAAAGAAATTTCATAAAATTTTAAAAGAAGGAACTTCAGAACAAAAAGAAGAAGATTATAATGTAGGAGAGTATAAGAAATTTGCTAATGAAGATATAGGTATGAAAACACTTTCTCCTAAGGATGTTCAAAAAAATATGGACAAATTAATTAGTTGGTATAATTCTTTAAGTCAAGTTAATATTAAAAAAATTGCTAATTTATATGCTGTGTTTGAAAAAATACATCCTTTTCAAACAGGTAATGGAAAAATAGCAAGAGTAATTATTTTTAAGGAATGTTTAAAGAATAATATTATTCCTTTTTATATATTAGAAAAAGATAAATTGAATTATTATCAAGCTTTAAAAAAGTATCAAGATAAAGAAAAAGAGTATTTAATTGACGTTTTTGAAAAAGCACAAAACCAATATGCAAATATGATGAAAGATTATTTGAAATAAATATTAAAAAACATTGACAAGTATCGAAGAAATGTGCTAATATATATATGTTGTTATTGAAACAACATATGGAGAGGTGGTCGAGTTGGTTTATGGCACCAGTCTTGAAAATTGGCGTAGGTTTGTAGCCTACCGTGGGTTCGAATCCCACCCTCTCCGCCA
>CATJZH010000145.1 GCA_949746285.1 uncultured Clostridia bacterium | reverse complement strand
ATTGCTGGTCCCATATCTTCATTTAATGCTTTTGATTCTTCTGCTGTTTGAGTAAATTGTAAACCTCTAAATTCTAAAGGATTATCTCCTCTTTTTATTTTTAGAATTTTCTATAAAAGTTATTTTATCTTCCATTTCTTTCAATGTTTTAGTTTTTAATTTTAATTCTTCATCTATTTTTTTTCTATCTTTATCATTTGCATATACATACACTGTTTTATAAAGTGACTTTAAATATTTATCATTACCTGTGAAAAATTTCATAAATTTTTTTGCTTCATCTAAAAAATCTCTTCTCGTAGAACCATAAGTTCTCCATTCATATAAAAATTTTTCACCTAATATTACAAGTAAATTTTGATAAACTAAATTATCTATATATTGAAATTTTTCGTCATATGTTTTGTCCCAAGACCATCCATTAAAATCTTTTAGTACTTCAATATTATTTAAATTATAACCATTTACAAGGGCGTTTTGTATTAAACCTTTTAAAGCAAATTTTTCATCAATATAAAAATATTTTGGTGATATGTCTGAAATTGCATACAATAATGCTATTTCAGTTGGGTATGTTAATATACTTCTTTCATTTTCATTTGTAAGAGCCTTTACATTGTTTTTTATAAGTAATTTAGCCTGATCTGAATCAGGCTCAACTGTTTTTATATTATCACAATATAATCTTATTATTTCAACAACTTCATTTAAAAAATCTTCTTTCCCTCTAACAGATTTTTTTACTTTTTGAAAGTCTGTATATGAAATTTCTATTTTATAAATCATACTTAATAGAAGACTTTTTATATTTGAAGAAAAATATTTATTATCCAAAACTTCTTCAAGTTCAATATTATAATCTTTTAATTTAGAAAATAATCCCATAAAAAACCTCCTTAAATTATCTTATCTCTTGTAAACTTTTTTTAATTTATTCCGTTTGTGAATTATCGTCCCCTACTGGCTGCGACATTTTTAATTCTTCTAATCTTTCCTTTGTTATAAGTACTTGTCTTGGCTTGCTTCCTTCATAACCAGAAATAATTCCTCTTGCTTCCATTTGATCTATAATTCTTCCTGCTCTTGCGTATCCAACCTTAAATCTTCTTTGTATAAAAGATGTTGAAGCTTGTCCAACTTCTACAACTGTATCTATTGCTTCCATTAATAATGGATCAGTATCATCTTCTTCTGCCTCTTTTTCTATTTGTCCTTCAGATTTATTAGATTTCTCTATTTCTTCTAGTATGTCTTCATTATACGTAGCTACACCATTTGATTTTATAAAATCAACAATTTTTTCTACTTCTCCATCTGACACAAATGCCCCCTGTACTCTGACTGGTTTTGAAGCACCTACTGGATAAAATAACATATCTCCTTTTCCTAAAAGCTTTTCTGCACCAACTTGGTCTAATATTGTTCTTGAATCTATTTGTGAAGAAACTGCAAAGGCCACTCTTGAAGGAACATTAGCTTTTATTAAACCAGTAATAACATCTACTGATGGTCTTTGTGTTGCTATTACTAAATGCATTCCTGCTGCTCTAGCTTTTTGTGCCAACCTACAAATTGATTCTTCAACTTCTTTGGCTGCAACCATCATTAAATCCGCTAACTCATCTATTATTATTACAATTTGTGGTAATTTTCCAATTGTACCATCTTCAGAACTTCCTTCTATTACTGCATTATATCCTTTTAAATCTCTAACACCTTTTTCTGCAAACAAATTATATCTATGATCCATCTCTTGAACTGCCCATGCAAGTGCTCCAGCAGCTTTTCTAGGATCTGTTACAACTGGTATTAATAAATGTGGTATTCCATTATATACAGAAAGTTCAACTACTTTTGGATCAACCATTACTAACTTTACTTCACTAGGTTTTGCATTATATATAAGACTTGTTATTATTGTATTTATACACACAGATTTACCAGAACCTGTCGAACCTGCTATAAGCACATGAGGCATCTTAGCTATATCTGCTAAAACTACATTTCCTGCTACGTCTTTTCCAAGAGCAACAGATAACTTAGATGAATTATCTTCAAATTCATCACTTTCTATAACATCTCTTAAAGGAACTGACTCTTTTTCTTTATTAGGAATTTCTATTCCTACTGCTTGCTTTCCTGGTATAGGAGCTTCTATTCTAATACTTTCAGCAGCTAAATTTAATGCTATATCATCTGCTAAATTAGCTATTTTATTTACTCTAACTCCTTCTGCTGGTTTAAGTTCATATCTTGTTATCGCAGGACCAACTGAAATATTTTCTACTTTTGCTGAAACTCCAAAACTATGTAATGTTCTCTGTAATTTTGTTGCTTTTTCTGTTAATACTTTCGCACCCATTTTATTTGATTTCTTAGTATTTTTACTTAATAGACTAACTGGTGGATATTCATAATTTTCATCTTCAATTGATATTGTATGCTGCAATTGCAATACAGCTTTAGTTTTACTTTCTTTTTGCTCTTCTTCAACAGTAAATAAAGTATCTTCTGTAGATTTTTGACTTTCTATTTCATTTGCTTGTGCTGTATTTTTATAAATATTTGCATCTATAACATCTGGATTCATTTCTTCCTTAATTTCTTTATTTTTATTTTTTCCAAATAAACTTGTAATTTTTCCTCTTGGTTTTTGGGCTGGTTGTTCATCTGAGTCATCATTATTTAAATTAATAGTTATTTCATCTTCATCAAAAGTTTGCAAAGAATTTTTGCTTTTTCTCTTGTTTTCTATTGGCATATCCATTATATCTAATTGTAAATTGCTATTTTTTAATCTTTCTTTTCTAGCTTCCATTCTTTGTTCTCTTCTAGAAGCAAATTCCTCATTTCTTTGTTCTTTTCTTTCATTTGCTTCATCAATAATCTGCAAGAAAAATTCTGATGGATGCAATCCAAATGTAAATACGCAAAGTACAGCTACTATTCCAACAGTTGTTATAGCAGCTCCAAACATTCCTAATAATTTTATTAGTGGATATGCAATAACAGCTCCAACTGTTCCTCCACCAATATTTTTAACACCTAAATCATAAGCAGCATCAATAATGCTACTAAATTCCATGTCTTGATTTATTACACCTTTTGACATTTGGTATATAGACATTGTTGCTGCAATACATGATATTAAAACAGCAAACTGAATTATTTTTGAAGTTAAATAATTCTTATCATCTTTTGCTGTACAAACTGCTAGTCCCATAACTCCAATTGGAATTAAATACTTAATAAACCCAACAATGCCTCCAAGAGCTGGACTCAAGACTTCTCCTATTACACCTTTTTCCCCATATATCAAGATAAATAGTAATATACTAATTACAAATAATATAATTACTACTAAATCTATATTAGTACCTATTGATTTTTTTCTATTATTTTTAGTTTTATTGGTTGTGCTTTTTCTTTTCCTTCCCAATGATACATCCTCCTAAATTGGACTTCTATGACGTTTTAAAAGCCAAAATCAGAATCAACTTAAATTGATTTTGATTCTGGCTTTTGATTATTTTAACTCTTTCCTATTGTTTTGAATTGTTTCTAATGCATTTTGAAGTGACATTTCAACACCACTTAATGTTTTTCCTAATTCTAACATGTTATTTTCTATATTAGCTAAAATACCATCAACATATGTATTTGTACCTTGTGTAATTTCTCTATACATTTCATTAGCATCAGCAATTATTTCTGTTTTCTTATCATAAGCTTTTTTAGTAATTTCATGTTCATCTATCATTGAAATAATTCTATTTTCTGCCTCTTTTACAATATCTTCTGCATCTTTTTGTGCTTCGCTGATTATTCGTTCTCTCTCTTCTTTTATCCATTTTGCTTGTTTTAATTCATCTGGCAAACGCAATCTTATTTCTTTTATTATATCTAAAAATTGGTCTTTTTCTACAATACTTTTTTCAGTAAAAGGTACTGTTTTACTTTTTTCTAAAATATCTTCCAATGTTTCTAGCAAAGTAAAGATCTCCATCTTTTTTCATTCCTTTCTCAGACAAATAAACTTTAAATTTATTTGTTCTGATTTAAAAATAGAAGATATACTCTTCCGTATTTCTTAATATCTTTTATCTTTATAATTCTTGTATCTAAATTATTTATAACCTTTTCCTCATCATCAGTTTCTAAAATAATAGTAGCTTCTTCATTTAACAAATTATTTTGTAATATTATTTTAACTGCTTGTTCAGCAAAATCTGTTTTATAAGGCGGATCTAAAAAAACAATATCAAATTTAATTTTCTCTTCTTTAAATTTTTCTAAAGCCTTTTTATAATCACAATTTAATAAAAAAGTTTTTTCATTTGTTCTAGTTTTTTCAATATTTTGTTTTATTATTTTTATAGCATCTCGTGAAGAGTCACACAAATATGCTTTTTTTGCTCCTCTACTCAAAGCTTCTAAAGCTAAAGCTCCACTTCCAGAAAATAAATCTAATATTACTTTATCAGGTAAATCATAATTTATTTTGCTAAATAATGCTTCTTTTACTCTATCTAGTGTTGGTCTAGTATTTTCACCTTCTAATGTAAAAAGTTTACTTCCTCTTAAGCTACCACTTATTATTCTCATATAACTCCTATATTACCAATTTATACTATATATATTATTTTATTCTAAAATCCCGATAAGTCAATAAGATTAACACAATTGTAATACATACTTAATTCTTTTGTAACAGACTTTTCATGCTTTTAACATACTTTTATTTTCTAATTTATTTATTATGGTAAATTCGAAAATAAAAGTATTTAACAACAAAAAAGGATGCCGTCAAAATTGCACCCCATTTATTACTATAATTTATTCATCAGTATCTTTATCTTGTAACAATTCTAATTGAGATATTAACAAAGCTTCCATTTTAGCTTTATAAACTCCAAATTGTCTTTTTAGTTCTTCTGTTCTTTTTCTTATTTCAAACTCTTCTTTACTTATTGTTTCAGTAGCTCTTTTGGCTTCGCTTTGAGCATCTCTTATAATTTGATCTGCTCTTGACTGTGCATTTGCTTTTATATCATCTGCTGTAGTTTGAGCCATTACTAATGTGTTTTGCAAAGTATGTTCAACATTTCTATAATGCTCTAAATCCTTTTTGCTGTTTTCTATTTGTTCTCTTAAATCTGCGTTTTCTTTATATAGTTTCTCATAATCTACTGTAAGTTGATCTAAAAAATCATCAACTTCATCTACATTATAACCTTTTAGTGTTTTAGAAAATCTTTTGTTCTCGATATCTAAAGGTGTTAGCATATCTTTTCCTCCTAATTTGTTATTTTATCCATGGAGTTGAAAATCTACTCTCTATTTTTTCCTTTGCAATTTCGTTAACTATATCGTAATTATATGGAGCAACAACAAATATAGAATTTGAAACTTTTTCCATATTTCCATCTAAAGCCTGAGCAGCACCACAAACAGCATCAACTATTCTTCTAGCCACATCTTTACTTACATACTCTAAATTAAGAACAACTGCATTTTTTTCTTTTAATTGCATAATTATTTCGCTAGCTTGTTCAAAGTTAGTTGGTTTTGCTATTTTCATTTTTATTTGTTGTGGTTGAGGCATTGAAACAATATTTTTTTTGCTTTTAAAGAACCCTCTTGGTTCTTCAACTTCGTTTTCTTCTCCAACTTCATAATCATCTACATAATCTGTATTATATACATTATCTTCATAATCTTCTTGAGAGTCATCTTGCTCTCCCCATATAAAATCAACTATCTTTTTTATTGATGATGTTCCTGCCATTTTTTCTAAAGACCTCCTATTTTTTCTCTTCATTCGTAGCTTAATATGTATATAGTATCTATCTATTTTTCCATAATGTCAAGCCTTTTTTTCTAATTTATTTATTTGTTATATAAAAATAACTTTTCTGTAATTTTTTTGTAATTTTTATGTGATTAGTGTAATATTATTTCATCATATAATTTTATCTTATCCATTTTGTCAATTTCATATTCAGTATATCCTAATTCTTCCAATTCTTTTTCTGTATAGTTTTCTACAATTGAATATGTATCATTTTGTCTTAAAACTTTAATTGGAATTTTCTCCACAAATCCTGCTATATTGCTTTCAACATAGGTTTGTCCTTTTTCTTCGACTATGCAAGAATTACTTATCTTCCAACCAGTATATTTCCACCATATTACATCAAACGATATTTTTCTATATGTCAATAACTCTGATACATTTTCTTCAATTTTAAACACTAAAATAGTATTATTTTTTTCTTCTTTAACATATACTATTTCTGCATTTATTTCATCAGCATTTGATAATCTTAATATTACATTATCGCCTATTTTTGCAAGTGCTGCCTTTTCAGAATCCATAGATGTTGCTATATAACATTCAAAATTATTTACAATTTTTCCTTTTTCACTACTAAGTGGCACAACAGCTCCAACTTTTAAATCAAAACTATCTAATAACTCTGAATTTAAATAATCAAAATTGTTAGTTAGCAAAATTGTTTCAAGACCATCTACTCTATATGAAGCCATTCCAGATGTTGGAGCATACATAATTTCAGAACCATTTTCCAATTCTTTTTCTAAAGCATTTCTTTTATCTGTTAATGTTCTTACATATGAATCAGATGGACTTAGTGTACCTGTAATTTGTGCCTTCTTAGATATATATGCTTCAATTTTATTTTTATTCTCATGAATTTTTTGCAAATAGTTTAAATTATACATAGAGTCTACTGTACTTTCAATTTGATTTTCTATGCTTGATATGTCGCTTGATACTAAAGTCATGCCACTATTTTGCAAAATATTGCTAATTTCTTCATCTAATTTAGAAATTTGCTCTAATATAGCTTCTTCACTATTTGAATAATATCTAAAAACAATTTGTGATTTAGCTGCTCTTTCACCATCAGAAAGTACTTTTACCATACCATTTTTATAATTTTCTCCTTGCATCACAACTTCATCACGAACTATATAACCTTCTGCTGGTTCTTCATAAACTAATGAACCATTTGCTACTACATATACTTCTGTTGGTCTTTTTAATATTTTAGTACTATTAGTAACTAAAAAAATAAAGAAAATCATAAAAATTATTGTTATTATTATTTTTACTTTATTTGTCTCTTCTTGTATTTCTTTCACTATAACTCCTTTAAAATAATGTTAACATTTTCTTCTGTTCCATTTTCACCATTAAGCCAAATTGCTTCTTCATTTTTTCTAAACCAAGTTAATTGTCTTTTTGCATATCTTCTTGTTTCTTGTTTTATTTTTTCAATCATTTCTTCTCTAGTTAATATTCCATCAAAATATTCTACTACTTCTTTATAGCCTAAACCTTGCATTGCTGTTGGAAACTCTGGATATTTTGAAATTAAGTTCTTAACTTCATCTTCTAACCCACCCTCTATCATTATGTCAACTCTGTGATTTATTTTTTCATAAAGTTTTTCTCTTTCAATGTTTACTACAAACATTTTGTAATCATATTTTAGATCTTTTTGTCTTGATAAAAATTCTTGCATTGTTTTTGTTTTTCCAGTTGCTTTATAAATTTCTAATACACGAATTATTCTTTTTTTATCATTTTTGCTTATTTTTTTCATCGCTTCTGGATCAATTGCATTTGCTTCTTCCCAGATTTTTTCTAATTCCTCAGGTTCTTCTGCTCTTTTCATCAATTTATCCCTATATTCTTCATCAAACTCCATGTCTTGATATTCTATTCCATATATTAATGAATTAACATATAAACCTGTACCTCCAACTATTATTGGTACTTTTCCCTTAGATAAAATTTCCTCTATTGAATTTTCAGCATCCTTTTTAAAATCAGATACAGTATATCTTACATCTGGTGATATACCATCAACTAAATAATGTTTTATTCCACAAGCTTCTTCTTTTGTAACTTTTGCAGTTCCTATATCCATATCTTTATAAATTTGCATCGAATCTGAAGATATTATTTCTCCATTTATTTTCTTCGCAAGTTCAATAGATAAAGCTGTTTTTCCTGAAGCTGTTGGCCCTGCAATAACTACAATTTTCGGTTTCATAATTTATCTCCTATTAAATTTTTTCTCTAAATCATATTTAGTCATCTTTATTGCTGTTGGTCTTCCATGTGGACACGTAAAAGGATTTGGTAATTCTAAAAGTTTATCCATTAAATTATCAACTTCTTTTTCGTCTAATTTCATTTTAGCTTTTACTGCAGATTTACAAGCTACTGTTGCAATAAATTTATCTTCTTTTTCTTGTCTTGCTGTAACTGCTACAGTATCTATTTCATCTAATATATCTAAAAATAATTGTTTTGTATTTAATTCTTCACACATACTAGGCACAGACATTAACTTTATAGTATTATCTCCAAATTCTTCAAATGAGAAACCTGCTCTTGAAAACATTTCAATATTTTCTCTTGCAATTGACATTTCTTTATGTGTTAAAGAAATAACATCTGGTAAAAGTAAAAACTGTTCATCTTTTTCATCATCACTATAATAATTAGCTTTTATTTTTTCATACATTATTCTTTCATGAGCTGCATGTTGATCAATAATATACATTTCATTTTTTATTTCTATTATTATATATGTCGAAAATGCTATTCCTAAAAATTTGTATGGCGTTTTTTCTATTGGTTCATCTTCAAAAACGTTCATATTTTCAGAAGCATATGAAAAATCATTTGAAGCATTTAACTTCTCTTTTTCTATTTCTTCTAATTCTTTTTCTTTTCTTACTGATACTGTATCTACTCCAAAAGTTTGTTTATACATTTGATCAAATTCTGGATTATTCTCAAAATTTTCTTCTTTTAATGCCTCTCTTACTTTACTTGTATCTATAGACTGTGTATTATCTAATTCTAATTTTGATTCAAATAATTTTGAAAATTCATCTGAAGCTTGATTATTTTCTTCTTTTTTCTCTTCAACATTTGCTGTCTCTTCTTCATTTTTTTCTATTTTTTCTTCTTGTTTTTCTTCAATAACAATTGTATGTTGTGGTAAAGAATTTAACTCTTCCTTTTTTGTTGTTACAGTTTCTTGTGAGGCTTTTTTTATTAGCTCATTTGCTTCATGTATATCTAATTCTTTTGTGTCACTTGAAATTACTGTGTTTCCTAAAGAAACATTTTTATATAAATCATTATCATTTATTGTTTTATTAGATTCAATTGCAATTTCTTCTTTTTCTTCTGCTAATGATATATTTTCTGTTTTTGCTTCTTTATCTTCTACTCTATTTCTATATTTAAAAATTTCTTCTAAATGATTATTATTAATTTCTTCTTGTGTTTCTTCAGGTTCTTTAATAATTTTCTTAAACAAACCTGATATTCCTGTATCTGCTTTTTCTTCTTTTTCTAAGTTATTATTTTGTAATTCTACTTTTGCTTGTGTCTTTTTTGTTGTATTATTAGGTATATTTAAATTTGTAGGTACAGAATTTTCTTTTTCAACATTAGCAACCAATTCAGAACGTGCTAAATTTGTTTTTATTGCATGATATATAGCTTTAAAAACTTTAGTTTCTTCTTCAAATCTAACTTCTAATTTTGCTGGATGAACATTAACATCAACTAATTTAGGATTTATTTCAAGATTAAGCACAATAAATCCATATCTTCCAACTGGAATCATTCCTTTATATGCTTGGTCAGCTGCTGCTGTGAGATTTTTATCTTTTATATATCTTCCATTTAAAAAAAATAATTGATTTCCCCTATTTCCTCTAGCTATAACAGGCTTTCCAATTACTCCTGTTACTTTCATTTCTTCAAATGTGTAATCTACTTCTATTATTTCTGCTGCAACATCTTTTCCATATATACTATATATAACTGTTTTTAAATCGCCATTTCCATTCGTTTGCACTACAGTTTTTCCATTACTTATAAGTTTTATTGCAACATTTCTATTTATTAATGCGATTCTTGTTACCGCATCTTCTATGTATCCAGCTTCTGTATAATCCTTTTTTAAAAATTTGTATCTTACTGGCGTATTATAAAATAAATTTTGTACTGTTATTGTTGTTCCTACAGAACGTGCTGCTTCTGTAAATTCTAAAGTTTTTCCTCCTTCTACAACAATTTTATATGCCATATCTGAATCTTGTTTTTTAGAAACCATTTCTACCTTAGCTATTGCTGCAATACTTGCTAAAGCTTCTCCTCTGAACCCCATTGTTCTTATCATTTCTAAGTCTTCAGCTTTTCTTATTTTGCTAGTTGCATGTCTTTCAAAAGCTATTTCCATATCATCTTCTGATATTCCACAGCCATCATCTGTAATTTTAATTAGAGAAATTCCTCCATTTTTTATTTCAACTGTTATATTCTTTGCTCCTGCATCTATTGAGTTTTCTATCATTTCTTTTACTACTGAAGCTGGTCTTTCTATAACTTCTCCTGCTGCAATTTTGTTTATAGTTAAATCGTCTAACAGCACTATATTTCCCATTTTTCTCTTCCTTTCTTAGGTTCATTTATGTTTTTATCCTCTTCCGTTTTGACGCAAAAATACATTTTTAAAAATTATATCATTAAATTTATTTTTTGTATACTTTTTTAATATTTATTTTTCACTTAACAATTTTTACAGTTCACAGGTTGTTTTGTAATTATCAAATTAAATTTTAAAATTAGTTATATTATATTAATATAAATGGAAATTCTGCCTTGAAAGTGATTTGAAGTAGAAGTTCTTTATAAAATTAGTTAGGGAATCTCAAATTTTTTT
>CATJZH010000144.1 GCA_949746285.1 uncultured Clostridia bacterium | reverse complement strand
TTATTAATATAATAATAATTAGTTATATTAAATTAATATAACTAATTATCTTTTATTAAAAATTTGTAATATTATTTTATTGCATTTTCTGCATAAGTATTATTTACAATTTTATCATAAGGAGCCTTCTCATCTAACTCTCCTGCTTCCATCATTACTTCTTCTAATCTTTCAAAACTTTCTTCTGCTAGTATAGGCGTTTCATTCCAAGCATCAATATCTTTATAGCTTTGTATTGCAGTTTCAAGCATTTCTATATCTGTATCTGGAAAAAATCCTTTTACTTCTTCTGCAATTTCTTTTGATGAATGTTCTTCTACCCATTTTTGACCTTGATAAACTGCATCTGTAAATTTTTGAATTGTATCACTATTTTCTTCAATATAACTTTTCTTTGCAAAATATGCTGTATACGGTATTTCTCCTGCTGCTTCTCCTACAGAAGCCACTACATATCCTTTGCCTTGAAGTTCTGTCATTGAAGCTGTTGGTTCAAATAAAGTTACATATTCTGCCTCTCCTGATGAAAATGCACCTGCCATTAAATCAAATTTAATACTATCGTCTAATACTAAATCTGATTCAGGATTTATTCCATTTTTCTTTAATACATATTCTAAAGTCATATATGGAACTCCTCCTTTTCTACCTGGTATTATGGTTTTTCCTTTTAAGTCTTCCCAGTTAAAGTTATCTGTGTCTTCTTTTGATACCAAAAAAGAACCATCCTTTTTAGTTAATTGGGCAAAAACTTCTGTATAATCTTCTTTTCCTTCTTTATAAACATATATTGATGCTTCTGGCCCTGCAAAACCTATATCTACTTGATTAGAAAGTACCGAAGTCATTACCGCATCTGCTCCTTGACCTGTTGTAAGTTCAATTTTTATTCCATTTTTTGCAAAAAATCCTTTTTGAATTGCAACATATTGCGGTGAATAAAAAACTGATCTTGTTACTTCACTTAAATTAATAATTTTTAAATTATCACTAGATGAAGTTTTTTGGCTAATTGCAATAAATAACCCAATTAAAATAAGTAAAATTACTACAATAAGCCCAAATAATAATTTTTGTTTTCTCACTAAAAATCCTCCTCCTTAAATTTAATATATTTTATTAAATTTAAACATAAAAAGTGAATGATAAATTATCATCCACTTCTTATAATATTAAGCTGCTTTTGTTTTCATTATAATCTTTTCTAGTAATAAAACTGCTCCATACATTATACCAGCTACTATTCCAAGTATTATAACACTTGTCATAACTAAATCTAATTTAAAAACTTGACCTCCATATACTATTAAATATCCAAGACCTGCTTTAGATACTAAAAATTCTCCAGAGATTACACCAACTAATGAAAGACCTATATTAACTTTTAATGAATTTATAAATGTACTTATATTTGATGGTATTACTATCTTAGTTAATATTTGAAATTTAGTTGCTTTAAAAGTTTTTGCCATTTTTATTAACTCTTTATCAGTTTTTAGAAATCCATTTAAATTCTCCAAAATTGTTACTATAAGAGAAATTGCTACTCCCATTACTATAATAGCTGATGTTCCTGCACCAACCCATATTATAATTATAGGTCCGAAGTGCTACTTTAGGTAAACTATTCAAAACTACTAAATATGGATCAAATACTTTTGATAAGAAATCTGACCACCATAAAATTATAGCTATTAAAACTCCTAATGTTGTTCCTAGTAAAAATCCTATGACAGTTTCCATAGTTGTAACTAAAATATGTCTAACTAAATCATTTGATGATAAATTCATAAAAGTCTTTAAAATTCTACTAGGTTGACTAGTTATAAAACTATCTATTATTCCTTTTCTTGCAAGTATTTCCCAGATTCCTAAAAAAATTACTAGAATAGCT
>CATJZH010000143.1 GCA_949746285.1 uncultured Clostridia bacterium | reverse complement strand
GATAAACAAAGTATGCATGCAAAAAGAAACGGATATAGCTTTAGCTATAGGGAGGTCAACTTTTTTCGTAGTTCAATGGATTTACTGTTTCAGGAATTACAGGAAGCAATTAAAAGGGGAAAACAAACAGTAATCTTAGGCGGAAGTTATGAAAAATGTCAAAAATTGTCAAACATATTATTAGAAAAAGAAATACCAAATATATATACAGAAATTTTAGAAGATGATATAACTCTTGGTGTGGTAAACATCACACCAGGAGCTTTTTCAACGGGATTTGAATTTTTTGATGGAAATCTTTTAGTAATATCTACAGAAGAATTATTTGATGCAAAAATTACTAAAAGACTAAAAACACCATCTAAATTCAAAGAAGGAGAAGTAATAGTATTTGACGATTTGAAAGAGGGAGATTTTATAGTTCATAAAACTCATGGAATAGGGCAATATATTGGAGTAAATACTATAAAAGCAGATGGAGTTACAAAAGACTATATAAAATTAAAATATAAAGATGATGATATTTTATATATACCAACAAATTCTTTAGATAATATTAGAAAGTATGTAGGACCAGAAAAAATAGGTCCAAGATTAAATAGATTAGGTTCAAAAGAATGGGATAGAACTAAAGCTAAAGTAAAAAATAACTTAAGAGAAGTGGCCGAAGAATTAATAGAACTTTATGCTAAAAGGCAGGAAATGGAAGGCTTTGCCTTTTCAAAAGATACACCATGGCAACAAGAATTTGAAGATAATTTTAAATATATTGAAACAGACGATCAATTAAGATGTATAGAAGAAGTAAAAAAAGATATGGAAAAATCTAAACCAATGGATAGACTGCTTTGTGGTGATGTAGGATATGGAAAAACGGAAGTAGCAATTCGTGCAGCTTTTAAAGCTGTTATGGACCAAAAGCAAGTGGTTTATCTTGTACCTACTACAGTTCTAGCTAAACAACAATATGATGAATTTAAAGAGAGAATGCAAGAATATCCAATTAGAGTAGAATTATTAAATAGATTTAGAACCAACAAAGAACAAACAGAAACATTAAAAAGATTAAGTTTAGGTGAAGCGGATATTTTAATTGGAACACATAGAGTATTAAGTAAAGATGTGAGATTTAAAAATTTAGGATTATTAATAATTGATGAAGAACATAGATTTGGGGTTAAAGCTAAAGAAAAAATTAAAGAATTTAAAAATAGTGTTGATGTTCTTACAATGACGGCAACTCCAATTCCTAGAACTCTTCATATGTCTATAGTTGGTATGAGAGACATGTCAGTAATATATGAACCACCTCAAAATAGAAAACCAGTTCAGACATATGTATTAGAATATGATAAAGAGGTTATTAAAGAAGCTATAACAAAAGAGTTAGAAAAAGATGGTCAAGTATTTTATTTGTTTAATAATGTTGAAGGAATTGAAAAAAAAGCATTAGAAATAAGTGATTTAGTAGAAGAAGCTAAGGTAGAATATGCTCATGGAAAAATGACAGGAAATCAGATTGAAAACATAATGCAAAATTTTGTAGATGGAAAAAGTAATGTATTAGTATGTACAACAATTTTAGAATCTGGAATAGATATTCCAAATGCTAATACTATAATTGTAGAAAATGCAGATAGGCTTGGACTTGCTCAACTTTATCAAATTAGAGGAAGAGTTGGGCGTTCAGATAAGCAAGCATATGCATATATAACTTATAAAAGAGATAAAATGCTTACAGAAGTAGCAGATAAAAGGTTAAAAGCAATTAAAGAATTTACTGAATTTGGTTCAGGATTTAAAATAGCGATGAGAGATTTAGAAATTCGTGGAGCAGGAAGTTTAATGGGTGAAATACAACATGGACATATGGAACAAATAGGATATGATATGTATTGTGAATTATTAAACCAAGTTGTAAAAGAGTTAAAGGGCGAAGAAATTGTAGAAGAAATTGATGTACAAATTGATTTAGATGTAACAAGTTATATACCAGACGAATTTATAGAAAATTCATCACAGAAAATTGAAATTTATCAAAATATAGCTTTATGTAAAAATGAAGAAGATATTCAAAATGTAACAGATGAAATTATAGATAGATATGGACAGATGCCATATGAAATAGAAAACTTACTAGATATAGCTAGAATAAAAATTTTGGCTAGAGAAAAATATATTTTAAAAATTAGTCAAAAAAGGGAAAATATAATTTTTTATTTTGATAATGAAAAATTTAATTTTGATATAGTAGATAAACTTATGAAAACTTTTAGAAATAGAATAAAATTCTCTCCTTCAAAGGAGCCATACATAACTTTTAAATTATCAAACTTAAAAAATGTTTTAGAGGAGTGTAAAGAATTTTTAGTAAAACTATGAATTATAAAAAATGAAAAATATTATTAAATAAGTATAAAAAAAATAAATTTATGATAAAATAATAAAAAAGTAAAAAGGTGAAAAAGATGACAATTACAAGTAAAGATAATGAAATGATTAAACATATAAAAAAACTAAAAGAGAAAAAATATAGAGATGAATATAAAGAGTTTATTATAGAAGGAACAAAAATGATAGCAGAAGCTTTAGAAGAGAAAGCCAAGATAAAATCTATAATTATTTGTGATGACTGTAAAAATCAAGGAAGCATACCAAGCGATTTAATGTATGAAATAGCTAAATTAGATTGCATATATGTTTCAGAGAAAATTTTTAATACAATAACAGATGTTATAAATCCTCAAGGAATAATGGCAATTTTAGAAAAACCAGAAAATAATGAAAATATAATAGACTATAATAATGATATATTTTTAATACTTGATAATATTCAAGATCCAGGAAATATGGGAACAATATTAAGAACCGCAGATAGTTTAAATATAAAACAAATAATAGTTTCAAAAGGTAGTGCAGATATATACAATTTAAAAGTAGTACGTTCTACAATGGGAGCAATTTTCAGAGTAAAAGTAGTAGAATCAGAAAATTTAGTAAAAACAGTAAGAGCTATGAAAAAACATAAAATAACAGTATATGCAACAGATTTAAGAACAGATAAAAGTATATATGATGTAGATTATAAAAAATCAGCAATAGTAATAGGAAATGAATCTAATGGAGTATCAAGTGAAGTATTAGAAGAAGCATCTGAAAGAATAAAAATTCCTATGATAGGTAAGACAGAAAGCTTAAATGCAGCAGTTGCAACAAGTATTATTTTATACGAAGCATACAGAATGTCCAATTGGGGACGTTAGTTTTGGGACATTTTTGTCCAATTAGGGACGGATGTTATAAAAAAGTGAACGGTAAAATTATCGTTCACTTTTTTTATCATTTATTAAGATTTCTAGAACTTTAGGATAAATTTCAGTTGCATTTGTATTCCAGTTTTCTACAATTTTTTTTGCTTGAGATTTTGAACCTGCATGTGCGTGTAAATCAAAAATAGTTGTATTATTCTCGACTATTTTACATCTTACAGAAAAGGATCTTTCTGTAAGAGGAGTATATTCAGCAGAAATAGAAAACTTATCTTTTACAGTTTCTAAATTTTCTTTAAATTTACTATCAACCTGTAATTTTAATATTCCTGGAACAATGTCTATAGTAAGTTCAATTGCTTTTTTCCCTTCTTCTGTTATTTCATATATATCTACATCTTCACTTTGATATTTTTGAATATAATTATCTTCAAGTAAATCTAACAAGAATTGCTGAAAATAGAAATAGTTCATATCTACTATAGATAGGACTAGCTCTAATAGTTCATTATGTGAAATAGGTTTTGCAATTTTTTTTAAAATATATAAAAGTAATATTTTACTTTCTGCCAAAGTTTGTTCATCTGAATTTAGTTTCAAACTAGAGCCTCCTTGATTTTAAGATATTAATATTATATCATATAAATTGTAAAAGTAAATATTTATTGCTCATTATATGAAAATTATGATAGAATATAGAAAATTATATTAGGAGAAAAAGATTTGAAAAATGAATTAGAAATGTCAGATATTATTGATAAAATATTTGATTATATAGATGTTTATGAAATAAGAAAAAATGTTGTTGAAAGATTAAGTAATATAGCACAAATAACAAATCCAGAAGAATTTAAAATGTTACTAGATATAATTTTAAAATATCCAGATTCAGCAGAAGCAATAAAAAGAAATTGGAAAGCAATATATAGTAATGCTATAACCAATGTAGAATTAATTCCAATTTTTGCACGAAATCCAAATTTAAGAAAGGAATTAAATTTAAATACTGAATTTTTATTTCAAAAAGTAAAGTGGGGAACAAATCGTGCAGAGATTTTATCAAGAGAGTTATCAAATTTAGAAGGTGGGGAAAAAGTAATTGCAGAGCATTTTGAAACTCTATTATTGACAGCACAAAAAGATATAAAAAATATTGTTATTCCAGCTTTAAAAACAGAAGAAGGAAGAGAAAAAGTTAAACAATATTTTGGACAAATAAAAAATAAATGTACAGAAAAAATTGATGACAAGTATGATGTAAAAAGCTTTTTTGAAATAATTGAAAATTTAGAAGAATTACCAGAGTTTGAAGAAGAATATAGAAAATATCATTTCTGGGGAGAATTGTATAATCAAATTAAGATTCCTAAATATATTCCAAAATCAGATAGAGAACTTTTATGTTTAAGTAGAGAAAAACAAGCAGAAGAAATTATAAAAAGTGATGCTGAATATGTAAAAGAAGTAGAATTTGCAAATATATTATATTCAAAAGATATAGAAGAAAAAAGAATGATATTAGAAGGTGTAGCTCATGGAAATAAGTATGAATTTAGGGCAACTGGTTCATCAGGTATTATTATACAAGCAGGAGATCAAGTAGTAAAAATGGGTTCACAAAAAAGAAAATTTAATATTCCATATCATCCTAGAATAATGATGCCATATTTTAGAAAAGAGTATAATGATACTTCTTGTTTAGAAGTATTTAATTATGGAAATAGTAGGAGTCCAAAAATTACAGATGAAAAACTTTTAGAAATATATAAAGAATTAGAAAAAGATGGAATTATTTGGGCAGATGCTAGAAAAAGTAATCTTATAGAATTAACAAAAGATAATATAGTGCCAGAATTTGTTAGAAGTGAAGAATTTAATATATTTGGATTTTTAGAAAATGAAAATTATCCTACTAATAATCATAAGGTATTAAAAAAAGGAGATATTGTAATTTGTGATTTAGATATGTTGTATTTAAAAGATGATCCAGATTATGAAGAAGGAATAATGAGTGATGTAATTAAAAATTATTTAAAACAAAAAAATAATAAAAATAAAGAAATAGAATTTTAAGTTAGGAGGTTTTTATGAAAGATAGCAAATTAGAGTGGAATTTAAAAGAAATTTTTGAAAGTGAAGAAGCATTAGAAAGTGCAATAAAACAATTATATGATTTTATTAATGAAATAAAAAAATATAAAGGAAAATTGAGTAATAGTGTAGATGAAGCATATAATTGTTATAAAAATTTAGAAAAAGCATTAGAATTGCATGAAAGAATATATGCTTATGCAATGCTTAAATATAACCAAGATATGAGTAATCAAGAAAGTATGAAATTATATAAAAAAATTCAAAATATTACTACTGATTTTTCTGAGGCAGAGAGCTTTATTTCACCAGAAATGAGTAAAATAGAGGATGAAAGATTAGAAGAATATTTACAAGATTCTAGAATGAAAGAATATGAGAAAACTATAAAAGATATAATTAAAGAGAAAAAGCATATTTTGAGTGAAGAAGTAGAGGCTGTTTTAGCAGGATATTCAGAGATATTTTCTGCAAATGAAAACACTTATGATATTTTTACAAATACAGAATTTGATTATCAGGATATTATTGATGAAAAAGGAAATACTTTAAAAATGACACAGGCTCTATATTCTGAATACTTAATGAATAAGGATGAAAGTATTAGAAAGCAAGCATTTGAATCTATGTATAATTTATATAAAAAACATATAAATACAATAACAGAATTATATTTGTCAAGAGTAAAGCAAAGAGTTATTTCTGCTAGATTAAGAAATTATAAATCTTCATTAGAACAAGCTACAAATAATGATGATTCTAATATATCTGTATATGAAACTTTGTTAAATGAGGTTAACAAAAATTTATATTTAAATCATGAATATGTAAAGCTTAAAGCTAAGCTTTTGAATAAAGAAAAAGTTCATATGTATGATGTGTATGTAAACACTTTAGATGTAGAAGATAAAAAAATAAAATATGATGAAGCTCAAAAAATAGTTTTAGCAGCATTATCACCAATGGGAGGAGAGTATACTGATATGCTAAAATATGCTTTTGAAAATAACTGGTTAGATGTATATGCAAAAGATAATAAAATGGGTGGAGCATATAGTATGGGAATTCATACAGTGCACCCATATGTATTACTTAACTATGTAAATTCATCAAGAGATGTTTCAACAATTGCTCATGAATTAGGACATTCAATGCATAGTTATTACTCAAGTAAAAATCAAAATATAATAAATGCAAATTATACAATAATGGTTGCTGAAGTTGCATCAACTGTAAATGAAATAATACTCGCAAATTACTTAATAAATAAAGAGCAAGATAAAAATAAAAAAGCAGCTTTAATAAATGAACAATTAGATATGATAAGAGCAACTTTAATAAGGCAAGCAATGTTTGCAGAATTTGAAAAAAGTGTTCATTCTAAAATTGAAAAAGG
The DNA here is from genome assembly GCA_949746285.1 of uncultured Clostridia bacterium. GTDB lineage: Bacteria > Bacillota > Clostridia > TANB77 > CAG-508 > Scatovivens. Next base: position 10,037 of record CATJZH010000143.1, on the reverse strand, counting down.
TGAAAGCTTAACATCAGATAATTTAAATGAAATATATTTTGAACTTGTAAAAAAATATTTTGGTAACTCAGCAGTAGTTGATGATTTAATAAAATATGAATGGGCGAGAATACCACACTTTTATAGATGTTTTTATGTATATAAATATTCAACAGGTATAACATCAGCAATTGTAATTGCAAGTAAAATATTGTCAGGTGAAAAAGGTTATGTTGAAAAATATATAAATATGTTAAGCCAAGGTGGGGCAAAAGACTCATTAACACTATTAAAATCAGTTGATGTAGATTTAGAAAAAGAAGAAACATATAATATTGCATTTAAATATTTTGAAAAAAATTTAAATGAATTAAAAAGTTTATTAGAAAATTAAAATTCACACAAAAAACATAATAATAGTATATAAAGACATTGAAATATAAAATTGGAGGTACTAATATGGCTGATTTAACAATTTTAGTAGTAGATGATGAATCTAGAATGAGAAAATTGATTAAAGATTTTTTAATACAAAAAAACTTTAATATATTAGAAGCAGAAGATGGAGAAAAGGCATTATCTGTATATCAAGAAAATAAGGAAAAAATAAATTTAATATTACTAGATGTTATGATGCCTAAATTAGATGGATGGTCTGTACTTAGACAAATACGTCAAGAAAATAAAAACCTACCAATTGTAATGCTTACAGCTAGAGCAGAAGAAAATGATGAATTATTTGGATTCGAACTTGGTGTGGATGAATATATAACAAAGCCATTTAGCCCTAAAATATTGGTTGCAAGAGTAGAGGCAATACTTAAAAGAACTAATCCAGATAAAAAAGAGTTAAAAAGCTATGATGGAATAATTATTGATAATGAAGGAAGAACAGTTACTGTAGATGGTAAACAAATTGAGCTAAGCTTTAGAGAATATGAACTTTTAAAATATTTATTGGATAACGAAAATATTGCTTTGTCAAGAGATAAAATATTAAATACGGTATGGAATTATGACTATTATGGAGATTCTAGAACTATCGATAGTCACATAAAAAAAATAAGACATAAGCTTGGTAAAAAAGGAAAACATATTCAAACGATAAGAGGAATTGGATATAAATTTGAAATAAAGTAGGTTTTATGAAATGTTAAAAAAAGTATTTAAATCTGTTCGTGCTAAACTATTTCTTACTTTATGTGTAGTTATCTTTATGATTATTGCATTTTTTGTAATTATAAATAATGCGGTACTAGAAGCTTTATATTATTATTCAAAAAATGAAGTTTTGTTAGATACATATAATTATATAAACGAAAATATAGAATTTTTTTCAAATGAAGTGGAAAAAGCAAAATACGAACTAGAATTAGAAAAAATAGCAGTAAACAATAGTTTTGAAATACTTATATTAAATAATGAGGAAATAGTTTATGCAACTAATAAAAACTTTTTATCTGAATTTGGAAATATAAATGAAGTAAAATATAATATTAGTTATAGTATTTTTAATAAATCAGATTTAATGTATTCACAAGATAAAAATAATATAAGAAAAATAAATGATAAAAGAAATGGCATAACTTATGTTTTATTATCATCAGTTTTGAGTAATGAAAACAAACTTTATATAAGAATGCCTGTTACACCAATTCAAGACAGTGCTGAAATTTCTAATAAATTTATTATTGTAATGGGAATGGCTGCTATTACTTTAGGAGGAATTGCTATTACATTTATTACACAAAGATTCACAAAGCCAATAGAAGAATTAAATGATATTGCAAATGAAATGACGAATTTAAACTTTAAGAGAAAATACAGAATTAATGATAGCCAAGATGAAATAGATGAATTAGGAAAAAGTATAAATATTTTATCTGATAAATTAGAAGAGACTATTCATAGATTAAAGTCAAACAATGTAGAACTTGAGAAAGATATAGAAGAAAAATCTAAAATAGATGAGATGAGAAAACAGTTTATATCAGATGTTTCACATGAGCTTAAAACTCCAATTTCTTTAATACAAGGGTATGCAGAAGGTTTAGTCGAAAATGTTAATTCTGATGAAGAAAATAGAAAATTTTATGCTGATGTTATTTTAGATGAAGCAAACAAAATGGACAAGTTAGTTAAAAGACTTCTAGAACTTATGAAATTAGAATATGAAGATAGAAAATTTAATGATACTAAGTTTAATATAGTGGAACTAATAAATGAAGTTATTAAAAATTCTAAAGTTGTTTTATCAGAAAATAATATAGAAATAGAGTTTAAATCAAAAGAACCAATATATGTTTATGCAGATGATTTTTATATTGAGCAAGTTGTAACAAATTATTTTACAAATGCAATAAAAAATATTGAAGAAGTAAACGGAAAAAAGAAAATAAAAATTGCTATAAGAAAAGGAAAAGAAGAGGGAAAATTAAGAATTACTGTATTTAATACAGGTAAAAATATTGATGAAGAAAATTTAAATAGAATTTGGACTAGGTTTTATAAAATTGATGAATCAAGAGACAGATCAAAAGGTGGTACAGGAATAGGGCTTTCTTTAGTAAAAGCAATAATGACGAAATATAAAAGTAAATATGGTGTAACTAATAAAAAAGATGGAGTAGAATTTTATTTTGAAGTGTCAGGTGTAGAGAAATTGACATAAAACTTGCAATGTGTTATACTATGAATGTTAAAGTCATTATCAAATATAAGAAAATAGGGAGGTTATAAAAGGATAACTAAAAGGGGAAGCAGTATTAACCGAAGCTTTTTATTGAACTCATTTGTTTGATGAAAAGAGAAACTAAAAGGCAAGAGATTTTAAGGAGGAAGCAATATGATATTAGCATTAAAAATAATCTCGATAGTAGTAGCTGTAATTATATCAGTGAAAGTATTCTCTGATATTGCAAGCAACCGGCTGGAAAGATATGTTGGTATTTGTTCGGCAATTGGATTTCTTTGCATGGTATATGCAGCCTTAGTAGGATCGATGTTACTAGAGTACCATGTATTTGATAAGGTGTCTGAATTAAGGTGGGTTCTTATGGGATCAGGAATAATCATTTTTCAAAGTTTTTTGATCTGCATTTTGGGAAATTTAAAAGCTAGCATAGATGAAGAAAACTTTGAAGAATGCGATTATGAACTATTCTCAGAAGAATCTGCAAAAGAAAAGTTTAGATCACAATGCACAAAGAGAGATTTTAGAAGAATTAAATAAGACGTAGATTAGTTAAGTGACTTCCACTCATTTGTGGAAGTCACTTTTAAAAAATATAAAAAAGTACTTTACAAAATAGAAAAAACGTAGTATTATATAACAAATTTATTTCAATAAATTTATAAATCTTAGAATCATTTCAGATTCAAAAAAATCAAAAATTAAAATTTCATAAGGAAAAGAGGTGAAAAAAGTTTTGTTTTTATAATTTAAAATTAAAGATAACGCTTGTCTGTATAAGTATTATTTGTAGTATATTTAGTTTGCTACTAAATTTCAAATCAGAAAAGAGTTATCAAAGTACAAATGAAATTATTAAAAAGCACAATATAGTATCTAATAGTAGTACAACAAATGAACTTTTAGAAGATGAAATAAACTTTAATGAATGGAAACTTGAGATACCGAAAATTAATTTAGTTGCTAATATATCAGAGGGAACAAGTAAAGAAATTTTAAATAATTATATTGGACATTTTGAAGAAACTAAAAAAGATATAGGAAATATAGGATTAGCGGCACATAATAGAGGATACCAAGTAAACTATTTTGAGAAATTAAAAGATTTAAAGGAAGGAGATTATATTTATTATACATATAAAGAAACTAAAAGGACATATGTTATAATTTCGAGATTAATTATAAAAGATACTGAATGGTCAAATCTTGAAAATACAGAAGACAATAGATTAACACTTATAACTTGTGTAGAAAATAAGCCCAAACTTAGAAGATGTGTACAAGCAATAGAAGTAAAATAAATTAAAAAGGAGGTAATGTCATAAATTTAATGTGACATAAAGTAAAATGAAAAAAATTTTTATAGTAAGTTTACTATTTATAATAATAGTAAGTATTTTTTATACTTCATTTGGTTTTCAAATAGGAACACAAAAACTAAAACTATTAAAACAATGTGAAGTATATATAAAACATAATAATATAGATCAAAATGTACCATTTGTTGTATACCAAAAGGATGGTAGAACAATATACCCTGCATATTGTGTAGATCCACAATTACATGGAATAGGGTATGACGGAACACCAGAGTATAGTATTGTAGGAGATACAAAATTAAATAATGAAGTTATATGGAAAACATTAATAAATGGTTATCCGTATAAATCAATAATTGATCTTAATGTGCATACTGAGGAAGAGGCATATACTGCTACAAAGCTTGCTGTATATGCAGTAATGTTTAATAGAAATACATCAGAATACAGTGCAGTAAATACAGATGCAGGAAGAAGAACATTTAATGCTTTTTTAAAGATAGTAAATGATGCTAGAAATTCTAAAGAAGTTTTAAAAGATAATAATAAAATTTCAATAATATCTAATTCAGAAGAATGGAAAACTGATGAGATAAATAACAATTATGTAAGTAAAAGTTATAGTATAAAATCACTTGTTAAAAATGGCGAGTATGGAATAGAAATAAATGGAAATTTACCAGAAGGTAGTATAATTACAAATATGCAAAATAACGAGCAAAATATTTTTAAAATAAATGAAAGTTTTAAAATATTGACACCTATAAATAACTTAGCAGATAAAGGTTCATTTAGTATAATTGCTAATGCTAATATAGAAACAAAGCCAATAGTATATGGAAAAAGCACTATTGCAGACAAACAAAGTTATGCTATAAGTGGATTTATGTTAGAAGAAACTCAAGGAGTACTGGAAGAAAATACATTAAAAAATATTACAAAAATCGAAGTTATAAAAAAAGAATATGGAACTGAAAAAAGATTAGCAGGAGTGAAATTTAATTTATTAGATTCAAATAAAAATATACTAAAAGAAAATTTAATTACAAATGAAAACGGTGAAATTGTAATAGATATGTTAAAACCTGGGAAATATTATCTTCAAGAAATAGAAACATTAGAAGAATACAATTTATATAAAGATTTAATAGAAATAGATATTAAATTTAATGAAGAAGTAGAAGTTATAGTTAATAATACACTTAAATCAGTTTCAGAAATAAGTAATAATGTAGATATAATAGAAGTAACACAGAATTCCACAGAAACTTTATATAATGTGGATAAAGAAACTACATATTTAAAAAATAATGAAGTAAAAAAATTACCAGTAACTGGATATTAATAAAAATATTTGTTATTAAACAATAACGTAGATAAATTAGTAAAACTATCTACGTTGTTGTTCTTTTTTTATTTCTAAAATTTGCTCGGCTTTTTTTATATCTTCAAAAGAAGGGGGAATAACATTTTCAAGTTCATATTTATCTCCAAGTTCTTCCCATTTAAATTTGCCTAAGTTGTGATAGGGAAGTAATTCAATCTTCTCAACATTATTTAATGAAGATATAAATTCTTTTAATTTTTGTAAATCGAATTTATCATCGGTATATCCAGGAACTAGAACTTGTCTAATCCATACAGGAATTTGTATGTTACTTAAATATTTTGCAAATTCTAAATTATTTTTATTAGAAAAACCAGTTAAGTTTTTAGCTTTTAAATCATCAATATGTTTAATATCTAAAAGAACTAAGTCAGTATACTTTAAAAGATCTTTTATTTCTGAAGATATGGGTATGCTACCAGCAGTATCTAAGGCTGTATGAATATTAAGTGTTTTTAATTTTTTGAACAATTCAGTAACAAATTCTGCTTGTAGAAGAGGTTCCCCTCCAGAAACAGTAACACCTCCACCGGAATTATCCATATATGACTTATAATGCAATATTTCTTTTACTAATTCTTCGACTGTAATAGAAGTACCTGCTTTAGTATTCCATGTATCTCTATTATGACAATATTTGCATTTTAAAGTGCAGCCTTGCATAAAAATTACAAAACGTATTCCAGGACCGTCAACCGTTCCAAATGATTCTATTGAATGAATTTTACCTATCATAGTTATCTCCTTTTATAGATAAGTTTAACATATATATTATAAAAAAGGCAAACAAATTTGAATTGTTTGCCAAATAAGATTTAATTAAATTCTTTCATGAATAGTTCTATTTATTACATCTAATTGTTGTTCTCTTGTTAATTTTATAAAGTTAACTGCATATCCAGAAACTCTTATAGTAAGTTGAGGATATTTTTCAGGGTGTTCCATTGCATCTTCTAGAAGTGCTCTATCAAAAACATTTATATTTATATGATGACTAAATTTAGCAAAATATCCATCAAGTAAAGATGTTAGATTATTTATTCTTGAATTTTCTGTTTTTCCTAAAGCACTAGGAACTATTGCAAAAGTATAACTTATTCCATCTTCAGCATATTTATAAGGTAATTTTGTTATAGTATTTAGCACTGCTAAAGCACCATTGGTATCTCTTCCATGTATAGGATTTGCACCAGGACCAAAAGGTTTTCCAGCTTCTCTTCCATCAGGTGTAGCACCAGTTGCTTTACCATAAACTACATTTGAAGTAATTGTTAGTATAGACATTGTTGGTTTTGAGTTTCTATATGTTGGTTGTTTTTTTAATTTATTCATAAACATTTTTACTATTTCTACTGCTATAGAATCAACTCTGTCATCGTCATTTCCATATTTAGGATAGTCACCCTCAATTTTATAATCTACAGCTAATCCATTTTCATCTCTTATAACTTTTACTTTTGCATATTTCATAGCTGAGAATGAATCAGCTACTATTGACAAACCAGCTATACCACAAGCCATAGTTCTTAAAATTTCTTTATCATGAAGAGCCATCTCTAATTTTTCATAACAATATTTATCATGCATGTAATGAATAATATTTAATGCATTCATATAAACTCTTGCAACCCAATCACACATATTGTCAAATTTTTCCCAAACTTCATCATAATCTAAATATTCAGAAGTAACAGGAACAGTTTTATTTGTAACTTGTTTTCCAGATATTTCATCTTTACCACCATTTATAGCATATAATAAAGTTTTAGCCAAGTTTGCTCTAGCACCAAAGAATTGCATTTGCTTTCCAATTCTCATAGCAGAAACACAACAAGCAATTCCATAATCATCACCCCAATATTCTCTCATCAAATCATCATTTTCATATTGGATTGAACTTGTTTTTATAGATAATTTTGAACAATAATCTTTAAATCCTTTAGGTAATTTTGTTGACCATAAAACTGTTAAGTTTGGTTCAGGAGCAGGCCCTAAGGTTTCTAAAGTGTGTAAAACTCTAAATGAATTTTTAGTAACTAGAGTTCTACCATCAATTCCCATACCACCAATGCTTTCAGTAACCCAAACAGGATCGCCACTAAACAGTTCATCATATTCAGGAGTCCTTAAAAATCTTACTAATCTTAATTTCATAACAAAATGATCCATTATTTCTTGAGCTTCAGCTTCAGTTAATTTACCATTTTTTATATCTCTTTCAAAATAAATATCTAAGAAAGAAGCAGTTCTACCAATACTCATAGCAGCACCATTTTGTTCTTTTATAGCACCTAAATATCCAAAATATGTCCATTGCACAGCTTCTTTAGCATTTGATGCTGGTTTAGAAATATCAAAACCATATTTCTGAGCCATTATTTTTAACTCTTCTAAAGCAAGTATTTGATCAGAATGTTCTTCTCTTTGTCTTATTGTTTCTTCAGATATATTAGAATGTTCTAATTGAGTAAAATCTTTTTTCTTTTCTTGAATTAGAAAATCAACTCCATAAAGTGCTACTCTTCTATAATCCCCAATTATTCTTCCACGACCATAACCATCAGGTAGACCTGTAATTAAATGAGAACTTCTAGCAGCTCTTATTTCAGGAGTATACGCCATGAATACACCATCATTATGAGTTCTTCTATGATTATGATATATATTTTCTATTTCATCAGAAACTTTTTGGTTATATGCAGAGCAAGATTTTTCAACAATTCTTATACCACCAGTTGGCATAATAGCTCTTTTTAAAGGAGCATCTGTTTGAAGACCAACAATTTGCTCTAGGTCTTTATTTATATAACCAGCATCATGACTTGATATAGTAGAGGCAATGTCATTAGAAATAGCTAAAACACCACCAGCTTCTCTTTCTTTTTTATATAAATCTAGTACATTTTTCCAAAGTTTTTGTGTTTTTTCAGTAGCATCAGCTAGGAAAGAATCATCTCCTTCATATGGAGTATAATTTTTTTGTATAAAATCTCTAACATTAACTTCTTCTTCCCAGTTACCTGATTTAAAATCTTCCCATTCTTTAAATTTCATTTTTTCCTCCTACAAATATATACATATTTTGACCTTATATATGTTTTTTATTCTTTTTGTATTTTTTCAACTATAAATTCTAACATATAGATTTATATTTTTCAATAGAGAAAAAATGGTATTTTAAAATATAATGACAGCAAAATGAAGTCATAGAAGAAAAAGTAGGAATTTTTATTAATTATATTTTTTTTTGTAAAAAGAATAATTGACAGTATTTTTTTAAAACTATATAATTAAGAAAATAAAAGGAGATTAGTAAAAGGAGAAAAAGAAATGAAAATAATTTTAGCCTCACAATCACCAAGAAGAGCAGCAATATTAGATTTAGCCAAAATAGAATTTGAAGTTTTGGTAAGTAATTATGAAGAGAAAATAGATAAGCAGCTAGATATATCAGAACAATCAAAAGAATTGGCATATGGAAAAGCGTTAGATGTATTTAATAATACACAAGGAGATAGAACAATTATAGGTGCAGACACAATTGTAGTAAAAGATAACAAAATATTTGGAAAACCTAAAAATAGAGCAGAAGCAATTAAAATGCTTAAAGAATTGGAAAATGATTGCCATATTATATATACTAGTTTAGCTATTATAATAGAAGATCATGGGGAATATAAAGAATATAAAGAAATAAGTAAAACTTTGGTAAAAGTTGGACATATTACAGAAGATGAAATTATTAATTACATAGATATAGAAGAACCTTATGATAAAGCAGGTGCATATGCAATTCAAAGCTCTTTTAGTAAATTTATTAAAAGAATAGAAGGAAATTATATGAGTGCTATAGGTCTTCCAATAGATAAAGTATATAGAATATTAAAAGAAAATGAAATAATATAATAAATAGAAAGGTAGAAAAATGAAATTAAATATTGTTTTAGTAGAGCCAGAAATTCCACAAAATACTGGAAATATAGCTAGAACATGTGCAGCTATAGGTGCTAAACTTCATTTAGTATATCCGTTAGGATTTTCAGTTTCTGAAAAAGAAGTAAAAAGAGCTGGGCTTGATTATTGGGATAAATTAGATATAGAAGAACATAAAAGTTTTGGAGATTTTCTACAAAAATATGAACCAGAAAAAAATAATATGTTTTTTGTAACTACAAAAGGTAAACAAGTTTATTCAGATGTTAATTATTCAGGATTTGATGAAATTTTTGTGCTATTTGGAAAAGAAACTAAGGGACTTCCTGAAGATATACTTAAAAAATATTTAGACAAAACAGTTAGAATACCAATGAGAAAAGCTTTAAGATCACTAAACTTATCAAATGCAGTAGCTATAGTTGCTTATGATATTTTTAGACAATGTGATTTTTTTAATTTAGAAGAAATTAGTACATATTTTGATAAATAATATATTTATAAATTATGAAATTAGTTATATTAATTAATAACATTCCAATTCTTGGTTCAAGTAATTTTTATAGAAACTCTAATATAAAATTAGTCAGAGCCCTCAAGGCAAGTTTGAGATTCCCTAACTAATTTTAATAATTTAATAATTATAAATTTTATAAAACGTATTGATAAAATATTATATTTAATATAAATTAAATAATAATATTTTAATTAAAAGGAGGAGAAAATG
>CATJZH010000142.1 GCA_949746285.1 uncultured Clostridia bacterium | reverse complement strand
TTCATATTCTTCTGCGTCATCTTCTACTATTTCGTATTCTTCGTCGTCTCCAATTTCTTCGAATTCATCGTCTTCTACTTCTTCATATTCTTCTGCGTCATCTTCTACTATTTCGTATTCTTCGTCGTCTCCAATTTCTTCGAATTCGTCGTCTGACACTTGTTCATATTCTTCATCATCTTCTATTTCATCTTTTACTTTTTTAGATGGAACTTTTTTACTAACTTCAATTTCTTCAAATTCATCATCATCTTCTAGTGCATCAAAATTCTCAAAATCTTCTAAATCTACTATAAGATCATCATCATTTTTACGTTTTTTTCCTACCAAAACAACTACCTCCATTTTTATATCAATTGATAGTATTATCTCATAATAATTCTATATCTAATCATTTCCATTTACAATGCTTTTAATACAATTGTAATAAAAAAATAACACCATAATTATATTTAATATAACTATGGTGCATTTCAATTAATTTATAGATTATTCCATATTGTCAACTGCCTGTATTAATTTTTGATCATCAATTTCTCTTCTATTGCAATTTACCATATCTTGACAAAATTCTTTTATTACATTTTTTTCTTCCTGAATTGAAGTAGTATTATATATATTAACTGCATTCCATAATAATTCTTTACAGCTTGGAGAAAAAGTTATAGAGTTAACATCTCCATAATCTCCATGTATTCCTTCATTTCTCATTCTCTCTTTTATTTTTTCTATTTCGTCTCTACCATAATATTTAAATAATATTTCATCAAATTTTCTATCTGTTTCTTCTATTTTAGCAATACGTGCATCCAGCTCTGCAAATGCTTCTTCCATGTTTCCACTTGCTAGCTCTTCCTCTTCTTGTACTTCAATTTCGTTATTATCTGGGTGTAATGGCACTACAATTGATCCTTCTTTTCCTTTTAATTCCTCTGGTACCTCTTCTCCTCCATATATGTATGGTTTTCCATTATCATCGTGTTTTATTAAATTTTTACTTGCTTTAACTGTAAATGGTATTAACATTAACACTATTATTATAATTCCTATTATTATAATTCTTTTTCTCATTATTATTCCTTTCGTTTAAACAAATTATTACTTTCTATACAATTCTATTCCATATTGTTGATTATATTTTCTAACTCTATATCTCCTATATCATTTCCACTTACTGTTACTTGACAAAATTCTTTTATTATATCTTTTTCTTCTTGAATTGAAGTAGTATTATATATATTCACTGCATGCTTCAATAATTTTACACCACTTGGAGGAAAAACCATATCACTAGCATCTCCATATTCTGCATTTATTCCCTCTTCTCTCATATCGCTCTTAATCTTCTCTATTTCTTCTCCATAATATTTAAATAAAATTTCATCAAATTTCCTATTTCTTTCTTCTATTTTGGATACACGTGAATGAAGTTCTTCATAATCTATATCTTCACTTTGAGCTCTTATTGCTGCAGCTTCATCCATATCATCATTTTGTAAATTAATTGAAGTTTCTTCTACATTTCTTGGTACAACTATTGAGCCTTCTTTTCCTTTTAATTCCTCTGGTACTTCTTCTCCCCCATATATGTATGGTTTTCCATTTTCATCGTATTTTATTAAATCTTTACTGGCTGTTACTGTAAATGGTATTATTATTAACATTAAAATTATTAATATAATTCCTATAATTATAATTCTTTTTTTCATTAATTTTCTCCTTTATTTTAAAAATCATATAAAACTATATAATATTCCTTATACGTATTAGATAAATTTCTAACTGATTTATTTGTATTATTTGTATAAGTTGTAAATAGTTCTTTATATCTTGTATTATTAAAAATTCCAATATCTTCAAATGTTACATAAGACGTAAAGAAACTCTCCTGTATAAATCCATTATAAAACATACTAAATTGTACAACATCTCCCTTTCCAAATCCGTTATCACCTACAACATTTGGATGATCATATACATATGAGCCTTTAAAAAATCCACATTTCCTGCCATCACCATAAAAATTTTCTTTAAATTTCGTATGGTCAATCCAAGAATTCGTTGTATTCCAAGAATTGTTTAATTGAGTTCCAGTATCTATTGTTTGATAATTAGTATTTTTTCTCTTCATATACCAATTATTATTTTGATGTATCCCTCCTGCCAATAAACATTGAGAAACAAAGTTTGCCTCCTCATCTTTATAAGCATTTAAAATAGGCTATGCATCTACTTTTCTATTGTAATTTGCCTTTGCATAGGCAACTCCCATATTTTCAAATTTATAAACAGGTTCAAAAATCCATTGGTCATGCGAATGATTTGAATATTCCCATTGATGGACATTTATACCATCAGAACATAAATTATCTGACAAACTAGCAACTTTTGTATAATTACTAGCTTTTGTCCAAATAATATATGTATTATTTAGTGTTTTGGTAAAAGAAAAAGTTTGAGTTATTCCATTCATAACACTATTCCATAAATGTATCTGTGTTCCATTAGCATTTACACCATTACTTACGTCTAACGAATAATTTAATCTTACTGATTCTCCTTCAGCTGTAGAACCTACATCACTACATATCATATATTCACCATTTCCTAAATGTACCATATACCATTTCTGTGCATATGAACCATTATATTGACATTGTTGTACATTAGTTCCTCCTTGAGCAATTCCATCTTTAACATCTAAATAGTGACCTGTATAAGCATTTTTTATATAAAAACATCTGTTGTTTAATTCTGTAAACTCTTGTGCAGCATTACTTTTTGTGACAAAAAGTAACATAAAAATTATAGCTAAAAATAAGCTAAGTTTAATTTTAATATGAATTTTCCTCATCTTATAAATTCTCCTTTTTTAATTTTTAATAAAATTTAACCTCCTTTCAAAAATATTAAAATCTATATGTAAATTTAAAATTATGCTCATACTTTATCTATTAACTACATTATATATGATTATTTTTTTTAGTGTTGAAAAGATAAAAAAAGATAAAAAATTTGTATCGCACATTCTATTTTATTTACAGGTTTTTTCTGATAAAATCTTTATATACTTGATGAAAGGAGATTTTATAATTGAATGAACTTATAGATCAAGCATTAAATGGAGATACAGACGCATATACTAAATTAATAAAAATACATTCTTCCAAACTTTATAATATTGCTCTAGTTAGATTAAATAATGAAGACGATGCAAATGATGCTCTACAAGAAACTATAATACGTATTTATAAAAATTTAAATAAATTAAAAACAAAGAATATTTTGAAACATGGATAATAAAAATACTTTTAAATGAATGCAATTCTATATATATCAAAAGAAAAAAAGACCAAAAACTATTAAATAAATTAACCTATACTGAAAATTTAAAAATTATAAATACACATATAATAGACACTATTAACAATCATTTAGATTTTAATATACTAATTAATTCTTTGTCCATAGATGAAAAAACAATTATATTACTACATTATAAATATAATCTAACAACTTCAGAAATATCAGAAATTTTAAATATGAATAAAAATACACTTAAAAGCAAATTACTACGAACTAAACACAAAATAGAGAAAAAAATAGGAGGTGATATATATGAAACAAAATAAATATAATGATGAAATAGATAAAATTCTTTATGAGTATTTTAAAAATAATGTTTCAGATGAAATCCCTTCTTCAACTAAATCTGTTATTAATGAAACTTTAAAAAATTTAGAAAAAACAGATACGAAAAAAACTTATATAAATTTTTATAAAATTGCTGTTATTATATTATGTATTGGTATATTTACTACTTCTACTATCACTTTTGCAAATGATATAATTAATTTTGTAAAATCAACTTTTAATAACTCAACCGAATCTATTGATAAAGCCGTAGAAAATGGATATATTCAAAAGCCACAAACAGATTTTGTTTATGATAAAAATATAGGAATAAAAATCGATGATATTTTGTTAGATAATTCAAAATTAGACATTTCTTATGTATATGATTGTAAAAATGTTGAAAACATTGAATTTATAGAAATAAAAGAATATACACTAAAAGATGAAAATGATAATTTACTTTATAGATTCGATGAAGATAATCCTGTAACTGAAAAACCTTTAATTATAAATAGTGTAAGTTTAGGAAACAAACCCATTAAGATAGATGATTCAACATTCAAGGGTTCTATATTATATGGAGCTGAAAAATTTCCAATTATTCAAAAACTTATTTTTCACATATATAGTTTAAGAATAAATAACAATGAAACTTTAGATGGAACCTGGGATCTCGAAGTAACTTTAGATGATATATTTTCTAAAAGAGAAATAATTAAATATGAACCAGTTTATAATGAACATATTATTTCTAGTGATATAACTTTAAATGCTTCCACTTTAGAAGTACATATTGAAATTGATGAGAATTATAGTTCTGATACAATACATATGCAAACTCCACAACTTTATGATAGTTTAAATAAAAAGTATACGTTTGATACATGTTCTTATGAAAATACTGAAAATTCTTCTATATATAATATAAAATTCAATACAGGAATATATAATGATAATATAGAGATATTGTTCTTAGAATTACCTATTAACTCTAAAATGAATTTATTAATAGAATTACATCAAATATAAATTTTATATAATTCAAAATCCAACTATAAAGTTGGATTTTGAATTATAAGTTCCTATCTAGGATTTCTTTTTAAAGCAGAAAAATGATATTTTTATTAATATGTTTTAATTATCATATGTACTCGTAAAGCACGTGTTGCACCATAAGCAGTAAGATATTGGAAATAGTATGAACCGCCATTAGAGATTTCAACACTTTTGGATACCTCTTGACCATTTGCCCAAAATTGACTTTCATTTACTAAGGTTCCATTACTTTTATATAATCTTACCGCCATAATGTTATCTACAGCTCTACCATTAGTATCAGTAATTTTGATATCTTAATGTATTTCCTCGATAGGTCCGCGTGCTCCCTGTGTGAGAACCTGTTACATTAAATGTATTATCTACTGCAGCAGTTGATAAAGTTACTACTCCATTTTCTACCATATCTGGAGTGACTTCAAAGTCATACTCTGTAGTACTTACTTTTTCATCTGCTGCAAGTACTGTTGTTCCAAGTGTGCAGATGCACATAATTGTTGCTAAAAAAAGCATTTTCATTTTCTTCATTTAGTTATCCTCCTATTGTTTTGTCATTCTTCTTTTAACATCATTTTCCTGCTTTATTTAGCCAATTGAATATTAAAACTATTTACTCTTCAACTGGCAAATTTGTTCTATCTAAAACTTCCATATAGAACTATTATATTTTAGCACAAAATTTCAAATCAGATAAACAAAGATAAAGAAAGATAAATTTTTTTTATCTTTCTTTATCTTTGTTTATCTTTTTTTGATATATAAAAAGGAATGTTATCTTTTTAAAGAAACATTCCTTTTATAACTAAGTTCTTATTAATTATTTACAATTATCCTGTCTTACTCATAATTTCCTTTTTCATTTTGTTCATTATTTTCTTTTCAAGTCTTGAAATATAACTCTGAGAAATTCCAAGCATATCTGCAACTTCTTTTTGCGTCTTCTCTTTTCCATTTCCATCAATTCCAAATCTAAGCTGCATTATATATTTTTCTCTACTATCTAATTTACTTATAGCAATTTTAAGTAAAGACATATCAACTTCATTTTCGATTTTTCTTGAAGTTATATCATTATCTGTACCCAATATGTCTGATAATAATAGTTCATTTCCATCTCCATCTTTATTTAGTGGCTCATCTATAGAAACTTCATTTTTTATTTTAGTATTTTTTCTAAGTTGCATTAATATCTCGTTTTCAATACATCTAGAAGCATATGTTGCAAGTTTAATATTTTTATCAACATTAAATGTATTTACTGCTTTCATTAAACCTATAGTTCCAATAGAAATTAAATCTTCAAAATCAATTCCTGTATTTTCAAATTTTTTAGCAATATATACGACTAATCTTAAATTTCTCTCTACTAAAATTTGTTTTGCATCTTTATCTTCCAACATCAATTTCTGCAAAAGTTTTTCTTCTTCTATACTATCAAGTGGTGGTGGTAGAGTTTGATTTCCTTTTATATAAAAAACTGGAAATTTGTTTATATTATCTCTATAGCAGTATTTTCCAAGTATCTTCATTACTTTACTTTTAAAAGTTTTAAAAAAATTCATTGTTTTACCTCCTTAACAAATTTATATTTAAACTATTTTTTCTAATTTTTTAGAATTGTCTAAAACATTTAAACCTATTAAACTTGTATACATATTTGTTCTAGATAATTTTCCATCATATATTCCTATTAAAACATCGTCTCGTATACACTCTTCTTCCCCATATACTTTTATGTAATCTGGTTTAAAGCCTACTAAAAGTCCATTATCATTTCCTAAAGATGAAAAGGGAATTAATTTAAAATTGTATGAATAATTACTTTTCTCTTCAATTAAATTTCCATCTAATACACTTGATACATCTTTTAATAGTTCATCTTGTACTATTCCTTGTAGACTATGTTTTTCTACTATTACAACATCAGCCTGACTTATTGGTTCTTTTAATAAATTGCCTGTATCTAGCATAGTTTTAACTTTTTTAACTTTTCCATTATAAAATATTTCTAATTCACATATCATTATCTTTTTATTAATTTTATCTTTTATTATTTTTGTTACTAAGCTTATTATTATAAAGCCCATACCACCTGCCAATACAGCAATTTTTATAGGATATGTTCCAACAAAATGATTTCCTTTTACTATAATATTATTTGGATTGACAAAGAATAAAAGCATAAATGCTATTCCACCAAAAGTAAATGATACCAAATAGAAAAAAACTAATTGCTTAAATACTTTCTTTATATGATAATTTTCAAATGCAACTAATATCATTATTATTGAAATAATTATTTTTATAATAATGCTAAAAAACATTTGCATATCTACCATATAATTTAAAATTGCAAATATGCCTCCTATCATACTTGATAATATTATTCTTTTGGTGTTAATTTTTGACTTACTTATTAATGCTGTAGATAAAATTATTATATAGTTTAAAACAACATTTTCAAAAAATACAACATCTAAATATATAGTCATTTTGTCCCTTTCTTTAGTTTAAATATAAAATAATTTTACTACTATAATTTTAAAAATACTGTCATTTTATGAGGCAGAAAAAAAGAAATAATCTACAAAAATAGATTATTTCTTTCTTTATATGATAAAATTAGGTATTTATATTACTTATTTCCTAAACCTCTATTCTTTCTTAAGAATGTTGGGATATCTAAATCTCCATTTGATGATTCACTTTGAGGAGTACTTATTGGTTGAGAAGATATACTATTTGAACCTCTCTTCTTCCATGCTTCAGCTACTATGTTTTCATATTGTGTATTTGTTTTTCTTTCTTCTTCTTTTTCAAATCCTGTTGCTATAACTGTTATTTGTAATTCATCTCCCATAGAGTCATCTATAACTGTACCGAAAATAATATTTGCTTCAGGATCTGCACTTCTTTGTACTAATTCTGCTGCTGTATTTGCTTCATGTAATCCCATATCACTTCCACCTGTAATATTTATTATAATTCCTCTTGCTCCTTCTATTGAAGTTTCTAATAATGGACTTTGAATAGCTTGTTTTGCAGCATCTTCTGCTCTATTTTCTCCGCTTGCACTTCCTATTCCCATATGTGCCATTCCTTGATTTAACATTATTGTTCTAACATCTGCAAAATCTAAGTTTATAACACCAGGTACTGATATTAAGTCTGATATACCTTGTACACCTTGTCTTAAAACATCATCTGCCATTCTAAATGCTTCTACCATTGATGTTTTTCTATCTATTACTTGTAGTAATTTATCGTTTGGAATTACTACTAATGTATCTACTTTTCCTTTTAAACTAGCTACACCTCTTTCAGCTTGTGCTAATCTTTTTTTACCTTCAAATGTAAATGGTTTTGTTACAACACCTATTGTTAATATTCCTAATTCTTTAGCTGTTGAAGCTACTATTGAGGCTGCACCTGTTCCAGTTCCTCCTCCCATACCAGCTGTTACAAATACCATATCTGCACCTTTTAATACTTCTGCTATTTCTGCTCTACTTTCTTCTGCTGCTTGTGCTCCTATGTCTGGGTTAGCTCCTGCTCCTAATCCTCTTGTAAGCTTTTCTCCAATTTGAATTTTAGAACCTGCTTTTGATTCATTTAAAGTTTGTCTATCTGTATTTACTGCTATAAATTCTACATTTCTTATTCCTGCTTCTATCATTCTATTTACAGCATTATTTCCAGCACCACCAACTCCTATAACTTTTATAGTAGCTGTTCCATCCATCATATAATTCAAGTCGTTCTCATCCATAATCATAAGATTACTTCCCCCTTCTAAATCTCTTTACTATATATATTAAAATTAAAAACTTGTTTTATGAATAGAAAAAATCTTTTACTTTTTCCATAACTGTCTTTAGTAAATTTTTCTCTGTTTTTACAGATATACTGCTAGAAACTGTTTTTGCATAAGGCCTTGCTGCTATATATCTTACTAATGCATATCCTACCCTATAAGTAGATTTTACTGTGCTTACAAGTCTTCCAGTAGAAATTTTTACAGGAATATTTAAAATTATTTTTCCTGCCATATCACTTTTGTTAATATTAGTAATTCCTTCTCCTGTTAATATTACATTGTTTATATTATTTTTTATTCCATTTGAAATTATATCTTTATTAACTAAAGTAAATATTTCTTCAATTCTTGCTTCAATTATTTCTATAAGCTCTGAACTTTTTATTGTTGTATTTTTAGAATCTACATTTCTACAGGTATTTAACACTATATTATTGTCATTATCTATAAAAGATTTTAGTGCCAAACCATATTGCCTTTTTAGTTTTTCTGCTTCTTCATTAGATATGTTTAATACATATGATATATCACTCGTAATATTGTCTCCACCTAAAGAAATAGTATTTGTATACACAAAAGTTGAACCATTAAAAATTCCTATTTCTGTATTTCCTGCCCCTATGTCTAAAACCATAACATTATCTGTTAATTCATTTGTATCTAAAACTAAGTTTCTTTCTGCTAATGATATTGGAACAACACCATCAATTTCTACTCCAGCTTTTTTAAATATAGATGTTAGTTGTCTTATATATTCTTTTTCTGCTAATATAATTTGTGCAGTTAATGTAAAACTATTACTAAATTTGCCAACAGGATCTTCTACTGCTTTACCATCTTCTAATATAAACTTATCTGGTACTATGTCTATTAAGACTTTATCATCTGGGATTTCTATATCTCTAACTTGAATTATTGCTGACGCAACATCTTTTATTGATATTCCAGACAATTTGTCTTTTGCCTCTTTTACGATACTATTTTGAACTATTGTTATATACTTGCCAGGTATAGTTGTATAAGCAGAATTTATTTGTAAATTAGAAATTTCTTCAACTTCTGTAATTGTTTTGGCTATTGCCATACTTAGTTCTTCTTCGTCTACAATTCTTCCTTTTTGAATTGCTGAACATTTGCTGCTTGTACTACATATAATTTCAATTTGATTGAAATTATTAACTTCTCCAACGAAAGTACTAACTTTAGAGGTTCCTATATCGATACCAACAATTATATCCCCTATTGCCAAAGTTAACTCCTCCATCTATAAATTACTTTTTTATTTTTTAATTTTTCAAAAATCTTATGGGATAAGAATATTACATTTTGAGTAAAAAGTCAAGTGAAAATGATATATTTTTGTAATTAAAATGTAATATTTTTGTTATTCTTGAAAAATTTCAAATGCATTTTATACTATACATCATTTTTCGATAAAATTCAACTTGTTTTTTTCTCATTTTTGTCGAATTTTGCACAAAAATAATGCTATACCTATATACTGTATAGCATTATCAATTCTTTACTTTTTATGCTTCATTTGTTTTTTGTTGTTTTCTATTTTTATTCTTTTTTTCTATTATATTTATCCATTTTTCTATATAATATCTTCTTATTGTACCTAGATTCATAAACATTCTTCCTACAAATACTACTATTGCAGCTAAATAAATATCTACATTTAGTTTTTCTCCTAAGTATGTTAATGCTATTGCTAAAATGGAATTTCCAAAAAATCCAGATAAAAATATTTTTAAATCAAAATTTCCTTTAACAACTGAAGCTATTCCTCCAAAAACTGTATCTAATGCTGCTACTATAGCTATTGATAAATAACTAGAATATGTATATGGAATTACTGGTGCAAATGCTCCTATTATGGCTCCTACTATACACCCTATAATTATTGCAATATATATCATCTCTTCTCCTCCTATTTTAACATTATTTTTTTATTATCCTTCATATGCTGGAACAACAATATTATCTTGAACATTATATTCTATGTCTTTTCCACTTCCTGTAATTTCATCTATATATCCACCCTTTATTGTTAAAGCACTTTCAAAATATTTTTTATCTCCAATTGCTTTTACTACATATGGCCCTGCAATTCTTTTAGTATTTACTACTATTATCCTATTATTTATTTCAGTAATTTCTGATGCTCCTATAATTCTCTCATCATTTATAGAAACAGCTTCTGCTCCTGCTACTTTTAATTCATTAACAAGTCTTAGTAAATCTGTGTGATCTATATTGTATATTTCATTATCTTTTAAAGTTACTACTATACCTTCACCTTTTAAAGCTGTATATCCTAAATAACTTTCTGCTTCTTTTACTTCATTTTCTAAAATTTTTAAACTATTTTGATTATTTTCTAATTCTGAATTATATTCTCCTATTGTTTTTTCTCTTTCTTCTATCTTAGTTTCTATCTCTTCATATTTAGATTTCCAACTAGCAAGTTCTGCTCTTAATTCTGTTTCTCTCATTGTTTCTATTGCCGTTATATCTGTTTCTCCTACTGTTTTAAATTGTGTAAACATTACCATAGTTAAAATTAAAGCAGTACATCCTATAGATATTGTCATTGTTATTTTTCCATTCAAATTTCTCACCTCTATTCATAAATTGTTCCATATTCAAGTTTATATATTCCATTATATTTTGGAATAGTTATTGATTCCTTTTCCTTTTCAACTTGTTTTATATTTACATCAACACCATCATTTTCTAATATTTCAATATATCCTCCAGTCATAGTAACTGCTCCTAAAAGCATACTTGGATTTCCTACTGCTTTTATAACAAATGGTGCTCCAACTTTTTCTCCATTTATTTTTACTACATTCCCTACACAAGTTATTGCTGTTGTACTAACTATTCTCTGGTCATTTACAGAAATTGCTTCTGCTTTTGCATTTTTAAGTGCATTTACAACTTCTAGTATATCTCCATCATGAACTACAAGATTATTAGCAGAATTTTTTAAAATCGAACTATCTCCATCTTTTAATGTAATTTCAATTCCTTTTCCTGTTACTTCTGTATTTCCTAAAAGCTCATTATATTTTTCTAGTTTTGAACTTAAATTACTAGCATTATTATCTTTACTTGATACTTTTTGTCTTAAATTTGCTAACTCTTCTTCTTCTCTTTCTAATTTGTAGTATGCATTTTCATATTTTTGTTTCCATCTTAATACACTATCTCGTAATTCATTTTCAACTAGTGTTCTTCCTACTGTTGTTGTACTATTTTTTACTGTATTAATTTGAATGCAAATTCCTAATGTTAAAAACATACACATCATTCCCAATAGTATTGCTATTTTTATTTTCCTTTTTTGATTCACTATAGTTCTCCTTTCATTTCTTAATTGCTACTTGGTCTAAAATATACATTATCAGAATTTAAATCTACATTTAAGAATAGTTCTCCTTTTTTTCCTGATGATGCTTCTAAAACTGATTTTAAATATAACATTCTTGTATTTAAATCTGAACAATCTCCTAAATAAACTGTTTTTCCTTCTGTTTCTAATATTATTGTATAATTTCTATCATCTGTAATATCAATTTTCGTAATTAAATCTTTTAAATCGTTACTTTTGGCTATTTCACAAATCTTTATTACCATATCCATCTTCTTTAAGTCTTCTACACTTAGTCTTTCGCCTTCTTTAATATTTGATAAATCTGTTGTAATTCCAGTTAAAATTGGCATATTTTCTTTTTCAGTACTTATTTCCAATATATATCCTTGATTATTTATATATGCATAACTATCTGCAATTTGAATTATGTATCTTGGTGTTTTTTCTTGCACAGTTATTTTAACTGTATCTGGCAACTTTCTCTTTATTTTTACATTTTTTATATAAGCATTTTCTTTTATTTTTCCTATTACTGATAATTTATTAAATGTAAATATATTTTTATAAAGTTCTAATCCAGATAAACTGATTACCATTTCATTTGAAATTCTGCTATTTCCCGTTACTTCTATTTTTTTTATGTTAAAAAGACTTGAGCCTAAAATTATTACAACCAATATGATAAAAAGCAATATAATTCCAATTTTTTTTCCTGACCTAGATTTTTTCTGTTTTGGATTATTTTCTTTTTTGTTTTTTGGCTTTTGAGATTTCTTTTTTACTTTTTTCTTTTTATTAGAATTGTTTTTTACGTCTATACCAATAATTATTTCATCATCCAATAATTACTCACCCTCTTCTTCTCTAGTAATTTCTGCTCCTAACTCATTTAGCTTTCTATCTAAATTTTCATACCCTCTAATTAAATATTCAAGTCTGCTAACCTTAGTTACTCCTTTAGCAGAAAGTCCTGCAAGTACCATTGATGCTCCACCTCTTAAATCTGTACTTTCTAAGTCTGCCCCATGTAATCTTTTTACTCCTTTTATTATTAGTGTTTTTCCTTCTATTGTTGATTTAGCCCCCATTCTTTGTATTTCTTGCATAAACTTAAATCTATTTTCAAAAATATTTTCACTAATAATTGATGTTCCTGAACAAACAGTAAGCAATGTTGAAAACAATGGTTGTAAATCTGTTGGAAATCCTGGGTATGGCATTGTTTTTATATCTACTGCTTTTAATTTTTTGTTAGATGCATTTAAATATATTGAGTTAGGTGTAACTTTTATTTCACAACCTACTTCTTCTAATTTATTTATTACTGGACCTATATGCTCTGGAACTACGCTATTTACTTTTATCATTCCATTTGTTATTGCTCCTGCAATTAGCAAAGTTCCTGCTTCTATTCTATCTGGCATTATTTTATAAGAAATTTCTTTTAATGATTTTACACCTTTTATTTTTATAATATTTGTTCCTGCACCATAAATTTTTGCTCCCATTCTAGTTAAAAAATTGATTAAATCTATTATTTCTGGCTCCATAGCAGCATTATTTATTATGACTTCATGTTCTCCAAGTACAGAGGCTAAAATTAAATTTTCAGTTGCTCCTACACTTGGAAAATCTAACTCTATATTTTTCGTTTCTATTCTATCACATTTACATTCAATATATCTACTATTTTCATCAATTTTTATACCAATTTTTTGAAAATTTTCTAAATGTAAATTTATAGGTCTTGAACCTATATCACATCCACCTGGATAAGAAAACTGTACCTTTTTAAATCTTGCAATAATTGCACCAGCAATTATTACTGATGATCTAAGTTTTCTCATTAAATCATCTGGTATAGTTGTTTTGTTCATATACTTAGAATTAATAATAATTTTATTTTTTTCCTTTTTTACTTTGCAACCTAATTCTTTTAAAATTTGAAGTGTTATTCTAACATCTTGTATATCTGGTACATTATATAATTTTGTCGTTTTTCCACTTATAATAGTAGCAGCTAGTATTGGTAAACTTGCGTTTTTTGATCCAGATACATCTACTTCTCCATGTAGCTTTTTGCCACCTTTAATTATGTACTTATACATAAGCATTCCTCCTCATAATATCTAATGCTACATATTATGAGAATTTTACATAAAAAGTTCTATATCTATTTAATAAAATGATATAGAACTTTTTTTATTTTAAAACTAGTTTATCAATTTTTGAAGTTATATACTTTTCTAATTTATCCATAAAAATCTGTGGTTCAATTTCTTTTTTTGCAACCATGTCTAGTCCTTTTTCCCAACTAGCTGTTAAATTTGGATTTAACATATCTGGTATAGATTTACTAACAACATCATAAATTGCTTCTCCTTTTGCAGTTGGTGTTATAATTTGAGTTTTGGCATTTATTTGTATATATGAAATTCTTTCTAACTTTTTAATTATTTCTCCTCTTGTTGCTGATGTTCCTATTCCCGCTCCTTTTATTTGTTCTCTTAATTCTTCATCTTCTATAAGTTTTCCTGCATTTTCCATTGCAAGTACCATTCCACCCGAATTATATCTAGATGGTGGGGATGTTTCTGAATCTTTAGTTTCATAATTTAAAACATTTACTTCTTGTCCTTTTTTCAAATTAGTAAATATACTTAAGTCTTTCTCTTCTTCATTTTTTATTCTGTTTTTTAATACTTCTAAATATCCTTGTTTTGTACATACTTTACCACTACTACTAAAAACTTCTCCTTCTACGTCAAGATTTAAATTTACTTTATTATATTCTGCTGGTGGATAAAATATTGCTACAAATCTTTTTACAATTAGTTTATATACATCTTTTTTTAAGTCAGACAATTTTTCGTAATTTTCAAATCCCTGTCCTGTTGGAATAATAGCATAATGATCTGTTATTTTACTATCATTTACATACTTTGTTTTTACTAAATTTGTACTATATTTTTCATCTATCATTTTAGAAATATACTTGCTTATTTCTTCATCTTTAAAATTTTTATATAAACCATTTAGATTTTTTCCTATTTCTTTTGCTATTGCTGTTGATAAAACTCTAGCATCTGTTCTAGGATATGTAACTAATTTTTTTTCATATAATTCTTGAATAATTTCAAGTGTTTCATCTGGTTTTATTTTAAAGACTTTTGTACACTCATTTTGTATTTCAGCTAAATTAAATAATAATGGTGCATTTTCTTTTTGTTTTGACTTTTTTATTTCTGTAACTACTACTTTTTTATCTTTTAAACTATGAGTAAATTTCTTAGCAGTTTCTTCTTTTTTGAATCCAGTTTCATTGTATAATAAATTACTATTATATAGTTTTGAATTTTCAGTAACTTTCCATTCTGCTTTAAAAGAAGATTCTTCTGTGCCAAAATTTCCTATTATTTTATAGTACTTTGTTTTTACAAAATTTCGTATTTCTCTTTCCCTACTTACTACCATTCCTAATACACATGTCATTACTCTACCTACTGAAATAGAAACTTTTTCTTCATTTATATCTTTAGCTATTCTTCTTCCAAATATTATTGATAATAATCTAGAAAAATTTATACCGATTAAATAATCTTCTTTTGCTCTTAAATATGCTGAGTCTGATAAACTATCATATTCTTTTAAATCTTTAGCTTCTTTTATTCCTCTTTGTATTTCTTCTTCTGTTTGTGAGTCTATCCAAACTCTTTTCATCTCTGCTTTTGGATTTGGGTTTGCCATCATAAATACTAGTCTTTGAATATATTCTCCTTCACGTCCAGAGTCACCTGCGTTATAAATTTCTGTTACATCTTCTCTTTGTAGCAATTTTTTCACTATCTCGAATTGTTTTGCTTGAATTCCTCCAGATATAACTTCATATTTCCATTCTTTTGGTATAAAAGGTAATGTATCTAATCTCCAAAATTTAAGTTCTTCATCATACACCTCTGGATAACTCATTGTAACTAAATGTCCATAACACCAAGTTATAATCCAATCTTTGTCTTCTATATATCCATTTTTTTTAGTTGTATTTAAGTTTAATACTTTTGCAAATTCCATTGCTACTGAAGGTTTTTCTGTTATTATTAATTTCATTTAATACATCCTTTAATTTTATAGTATCCTTATTATATATTATCGTTTTTTATTTTTCAAATATTTTATATAATTATTAACTAACTATATAAAATATTCGAAAAAAAAGAGGCAACCTTTTAGTCGCCTCTTTTTTTATATTACATCATTTCTTTATTTACTTTTTCAAATTTTATATAAAATACAATTGCTAATATAATAGCTGCTCCTACAAAATAAACCAATGTATCTTCTATACCTGTATATGGCATATCTTCATCTGTTGAATTGTCTTGATTTAAATATCCTGGTACATAAGTATTAGTATTGTTTACTGTATTGTTTTCTGTATTATTAATATTAGGAGATACTATTGTATTGTTTGTAGGCCTAATAATAAGATTTGCTGATGAATTTCTTTCATTTGTGATATTTGCTGAGCTTTGCCCATCTCCACCTACTGTAATTGAAGTTGAAATATCAGATGCTGTAATATCATTCTCACTATTAGAAGCCATAATTCCTACAAATTCTACTTTTCCAACTGTTCCGTCTGGCACATCTGCTTTTGTTTTAAGAGTTACTGTAAAAATATTTTCTTCTGATTTTACAAATAATTCTTTTAATAATGTAATTTTTTTATTTTCTGCATTATAAGTAGGACGCCATCCATTTTGTCCATCTATGCTGCTATCATTTATAGGTTCGAATACATCTTCATCATAATTTAAAGTACCTGATAATGTATTTATTCCATTTGTACCTACATCTAAATTAGCTATTTTTACCATTATAGTAAATTCAGTAGACACATCAAGATTAGAGCTACTTGGTGTCATTGACACTGTGAAGCTGAATGCATTAGCAATAGTGCTATACATTATTACTAATAATAGTGCTATAATTGTAACTTTTAATAACTTCTTCTTCATATGAACACTCCTTTCCTTAAGTATAACTTTTTATGTTAGAAAAATCAAGTAATTTTCTTGTTTTTTTTATTACATTTTAATAACATAATTAATCTATTGAATTATATAAAACTAAAAGTTGAGATAAATCTGTAAGTGTTATTTTTCCATCAAAATTCAGATCTGCTGCTTTAACTGCATTTCCTTCTAATTCAAATCCTTTAGTTTCATTGTAATGAAGCAATAATTTAGATAAATCTGTCAATGTTAAATTTCCATCACAATTAGTATCCCCTCTTACAATTAAAATATATTCAGAATTATCAGATAATTTTAATTTCATTCCAGTTTTTATAATTTCATTATTGTCTAAAATTTCATTTCCTTCATCATCACATATTGTTACATCTGAGGCTGTTTTTATGTTTCCTAATACTTCTCCTTTTGAACTATTATATTTAATATTTAATATATATTCATTTTCAATTTTATATACATTTGATGATGGTGCTTCTGGTATTGCTGTTTCAGTTGTAAAACCTTTTATACAAACATCTGACTTACTCATATCTACACCTTCTACATTCAGTGCTGAAAGGTTTGTCCAAGTTTCTCCATCTAATGAAATATAACTTTTATTTTCAGAATCTACTTCGCTATATGCTGTATTTGCAACATTAGCTTCTATTTCAAAATTAAATTTTTCTCCTTGTATTGCTGTTTGTTTTATAACTATTGCAAATGTATCTCCTTTTAAATATATAGGATTTATATTTATTCTATGATATCCTGGTTCTAAAACAGATGTAGTATTTCCAACTTTAATTAAATCAGTATCTTTTAAAGTATTTCCTTTAGGGTTAACATATATTTCTAAATTTACATAGTCTGAAACAGTAACTCCTACACTATTTAGCACTTCAGTTTTTGAAGGATCTCTGTCATAAACACTAGCATAATAACCTGTATTTGAACCTGCAGAACCTAATTTTAAAATTCCTCCGAAGAAGTCATGTTGATATAAATTATCATAATCTTTATTTGATGTTGATGTTATACCATATATTTCACTTTCTATAAAAAAGTCTTCATATGATATGTAAACATATCCAAAATCAAATACTTCTTCTCCATATGAGTTTAGTACAATATATGCACCATCTCTAGAAGGTTTTCTACCTTCTTTAAAATTATCTTTTGAATAATTATCATCCCATCCAACTATTGTTATTGCATGGTCTCTTACTGTAGATGAATTATTACAATTATACGCTGACGAAGCAAAAATTGTAGAACCATTGTAAAATTCACTTTTTGACCCTGCTGTAAATCCAGCTATTGCTCCATTGTTTATTAGATGTTCTTTTATTATATTTCTAATTCCTGCTACTTCTTCATCTGATAAAACTTTTCCATTTGCATCTTTGTATGTAACTGATACTGTATTTCCACTACTATCTTTTTCATAACTTTTGCTTATAGTTGGTAAAACTGAATAACCTGTTGCAATTGTGTCAATTTCTTTATTATCTATACTTTCCAAAGAAATCTTATCTGCATTATTTTCAAATGGCATTGATTCTTCCAATATTGCTCCTTGCCCATTTGTTAAATATGCAAGTCCCATTATAGGTAATCCACCATCTCCTGCTTCTCTATTTAAAGAATTTTCATTTTCTCCATCTGTAAAAGTTTTTATTAATGAATAATCCATATGTCTTTCTGAAAAATCTCTTAAATTAGTATCTCCATTTTTTAAAGCTATATTTGTTTCCATAGATTTAATTACAGAAAAAGCCCAACATTCATTTGTTGATTCTTGATTTTCTACTCTCATATTTAAATCATCTGCTAAACTAAATCTTGAATCTGAGGTAGTTGCAGAAACATTTTTTAGATTTACTCTTCCATTTCTTTTTAACGCTCCTACTAAAGTTGGAGTTTTATATTTTTTTAATATACTATTAGGAATCTCAAACGAAAAAGATTGAGGCATATCTATAACTTCTTTTTCTTCTGGTGATAATTTATTCCATTCTTTAAATTCATTTGTAAGTTCTAATTCAAAATCAGCTGCAAAAACTGATCCTGTCAAAACTATTCCTGCAAGAAAAGTAGACATTGCAATTGTTAACTTTTCTTTACTTACTTTCAACAAATTTTTCATCACTTTACTCTCTTTCAAATATAAATTAATTCTATTATACTCTTTTAAAAAGCGAAAACAAGTCTATTTCTTTAGTATCACGAGTTTAAGCTTTTTTTCAATATATATATGTCTACGGAAAATAATACTTTCATAAACCTATTTTCTACATATTAAATTTTAGTAACACTTGAAAATATTGGCTTTGTAACTAAAATGTAATACTTTCTTAATAAAGTTGATATTTATATTTAGCTTTTTTGTTGTATAATATTATATATACTAAAGATTTGAGGAGTTATTATGAGTATAAGTTCTACATTAAAAAATGAAGGAATAAATATAGTTGGTAAATTAAATACATTAGAAATAAATAAAATTGCTTCTAATATATCTGAAAAAATAACTAGTGCTTTTCCAGAACATAATATTGATAAACAAGATTTATTTGATTCTATTACAAAGCTAGATATGTATATTGCAGAAATGCCTAATGACATGGCTATGGCAAAATATTTCTATAAAAATAATTCTATATACTTTAGTAAAAATATGGATTTAGAAGATTTAAATACATTAGCTATACATGAATCATTGCATTTTATTCAAGAAGTAAAAAACAAAAGAGGAAAATTATTAAGACTTGGACTTTATAACATGAAAGGTACTGCAGATGATGGTATGGCACTTAATGAAGCTGCTGTTCAACATATGGCAGCTGTTGCAACAAATTCTCCACTAGATACTGTAAAATATTATAATATGGAGCTTTCTACAGAAAGTCCCGACTTTTATCCATTGCAAACAGCTTTACTTAATGAAATGATTTATTTTACAGGTTCTTATCCGCTATATCATAGTACCTTATATAGTGATGATATTTTTAAAAATACATTTATAGCTAAATCTAGTAGTAAAGCTTATTCTGAAATAGAAAAGAATTTCGATTTAATTTGTGAATATGAATCAAGGCTTTCAAATGAAATATATAATTTATCTATTTGTTCAGAAGATAATTCTAGTATTAATAAAGTTAGAAATATAAATTCAAAAATTGAAAATCTAAAACAAATTATATTTGAAAAAACACTTGAAACTCAAAATGCTATTATATTAAATTGTTTTAATAGCGAATTAAATTCTGTAAGAACATTAGAAGATGTAGAAGAATTTGAATATAAATTAGACGATTTTAAATCTTTACTTATAAATACAGAAAATTATAACTTTTATAATGACTTTTCTGCAGATATAATAAGACAAGTTCAAGAAAAGAAAGAATTTATATTAAAGTATGGAAACATATTAACATTAGACTCAATTTCTAAAGAACTATCAAGTACTCAGCAACACACATATGGTTTCCAGTTCTTTCAAAAGCTATTTGATAAATTAAAATTATTAGTTGAAGAAACATTTAGACAAAAAGAATATTAAAAGATGGATAAAAATCCATCTTTTTTACTTACAAATTTGACATCTCTTGTTTAACTAATTTTAAGTCATTCCAAAAATCTATTTTTTTACTTTCATCTCTAAGCAAAGCTGCTGGATGAAATGTTGGTAAATACTTAATTCCCTTCTTTTCTATCCACTTTCCTCTTGAAGCTGTGATTCCATATTGTTCTCCCAAAATATTTTTTAGTGCTGTATTCCCAAGCAATACTACTATTTTAGGTTTTATTATTAAAACCTGATTTCTTAAATAATCTAAACATGCATCAGCTTCTTCTTTAAGTGGTGTTCTATTATTTGGAGGTCTACACTTTACAATGTTTCCAATATATACATCTTCCCTAGAAATTCCAATTCCTAAAAATGCTTGATTCATTAACTTACCAGCTTTTCCAACGAAAGGTATTCCTTCTCTATCTTCGTCTGCCCCAGGTCCTTCGCCTATAAACATTACATCTGCATTTTCATTACCAGTTCCAAAAACAATATTAGTTCTATTTTTACATAAATTGCATTTACTACATCTTTTTACTACCTCTTCTATTTCTTCCAACTTTTCAAACATAACTATCCTACTTTCATTTATAAAGTAATTACTGCTGTTGCTCTTTTAAAATTGGCTCCTTCCACTCTGTAAGAAGCTATTTTATCACTGTTACAAACACTACATAAATTACTATCTATAATATTTTCCTTTTTTATCCCTAATTCCTCTAAAATAATTCTATTTATTAAAACTGTATCTATAAAGTATTTTTGTTTTCCATCTATTACTTTTCCTTTTTCAATAAATTTTTCTACCTGATTTGTAAAATTAAAAATACTTTCACATAACAATTTTACATCCTCATCTACTTCAAAATGGCATTTGCGTATGCTTGGACATATAAAACACAATATATTTTCTGGCTTGCATTTGTAATAATTTATCATTTTTGTAACAGTTTTCTCAGAAATCTTTTGAAAAGTACCCTTCCAACCAGAATGAACATTTGCTATAACTTTTTCAATTGGATCATAAAATAAAAATAAAATACAATCTGCATTTGTAGTTGCTAAAGTAATTCCTTTTTGATTTGTAATTAAACCATCTACATTTTCGAGTTCCAATTTGCTCATTACTCTATTTACACATCTAACTTTACTAGTATGTGTTTGAATAGGTTTTGTACAAGTTTCAATATCTATTTCTAATGCATCAAAAAGTTTTTTATTACATTCTAGCTCTTTTTCTCCTTTTACATTAAAATCTATTCCTTCACCTTTTAAAGTATATGCATGTTTTATATTTAAGTCTAATAATTTTTTAAATTGTATATATTCAATTCCATTTTTATTTTTATATACTATTTCATCACTTTTAACATTAAACATATTAACTACCTTTCAATAAATTTTCTTGGAACTCTATCTGATATTGTACTTAATATCTCATAATTTATTGTTCCTGTCAAATTTGCAATATCTTCTAATGTTATTATTTTATTATCCCAAATATATACATCTGTTGCAACTGAAACATTTTTTAAATCTGTTACATCTACCATAATACTATCCATACAAATCGTTCCAACAATTGGTGCTTTTTCATTATTTATAACAACATATCCCTTACCAGAAAGTTCTCTTCTTAAACCATCTGCATATCCTATCGGAATAGTTGCAATTTTACTTTTTCTTGTAGTTATAAACTTTCTTGAATAACTTATAGAAATATTTGCAGCTACTTCTTTTAAAAAAGTTATTTTAGACTTTAATTTACAAACTGGTTTTAGATTAATTTTTTCAAAAGTATTTTCTCCAGCCTCATATCCATATAAAATAATTCCTGGTCTTACAATATTATAAGAATTTTTACAAAAATTTAGAATACCATTTGAAGCTAAACAATGTATATATTTTAATTTTAATCTTCCTTTAGCTTCACATACACATTCATTAAAAATTTGTAATTGGTTTTCTGTATACTCATGGTCTGTATCTGCTGATGAAAGATGTGTATATATTCCATCTATACATATATTAGTATATTTTTGAATTTCTGTTATAAAGCCCATCAAATTTTTAGGATTTACACCTGTTCTTCCCATTCCTGTATCTACTTCTATATGTATTTTACTATTTTTAGTTCTGTTTCCTAATTCTCTAACAAAAGAAATATCAGTAATCCCTACTGTTATATTGTATTTTATAATCTTTTCAATTTCTTGTTTATCTGGTTGATTTAGTACAAATATCTCTTTACTATATCCCATATTTCTTAGAGCTACTGCTTCATCTACAAGTGCTACTGCAACAATTTCAAATTTATTTATTATATAATCAAGTTTATTTATATAGGTACCATATGCATTTGCTTTAATAACTGGCATAATTTGAACATTTTTTCCAACAAAGTTCTTTATTTGTGTTATATTAAATTCCAATGCAGCCAAATCAACTTCCATAATAGTAGGTCTACTAATCTCCATATCTATCCTCACTTTTTCTAATCTAATTCTTTTTTAGTAATATAATTATATTCATTTCCTTTTATATTAGTATTAAACATACAAATTGTTTTATATTTACAATAATCGCAACCTGTC
Source organism: uncultured Clostridia bacterium (assembly GCA_949746285.1). Taxonomy (GTDB): domain Bacteria; phylum Bacillota; class Clostridia; order TANB77; family CAG-508; genus Scatovivens. The sequence goes on along the minus strand of CATJZH010000142.1, from coordinate 10,445 downwards.
TTTTTATTATAATTGTATGGTCTTATATTTATTTTACCGCTTAAAATCTCTTTTGAAATTTCTTTTATTATATCTTTTACTTTTAACTGTAATTTATCAAAATTCTCTTTATTTATTACACTAGATTTACTTTCACTTATAGTTCCATCTTTTTTTATACATACTGGAATTATATCAGAACTACCTGTTTGCAATTTATTGTCCATCAATTTTACAATTGAAATATCTGCTAAAATTAATCCTTTCATTTTGAAATTATTTCTTATCTTATTCTCTATTTCTTCATTACTTAGATTTTTAGCATTTTTTACTACATTATCTATTAAGCCCATATATAAGATTCCACTAGCTTCTAATTCTGTCTGATTACAAATAGCATCTAAATATGTAATTAACTGTATTTGAAGTCCTGATAAAACTTGATTCATATCTATGTCTTTTGTACTAGATTTATAATCTATTATTCTTACATACTGCTTATCTCCTAATTTAGCAGTATCTATTCTATCTATTTTTCCAGTAATTTCAACTTTTTTATTACCTACTTCTAAATTTATAGTTTTATATTCACTACTATTACTAAATTCTATTTCATTTCCTAAAATAGAAAAATCACTATATTTTAAAGAATAAACTATATAGCATATTGATTTGTATACTACTTTTTTTAATCTTCTTGTTAGTAATCTAAACTTTGCAGAACTAGTAAAAATATAGTATTTACTCATTTGCAATAATTCTTGTACTATTTTATTTACAATTTCTAAAATTTCTTCTTCTGTAATTTCTTTAATATTAAGATTATTTTCATCTACTCTTTTAAAAAACTCATCAATTACTTCATGCATAAAAGAACCTGTAGATATTGCTTCAATTTTAATTTCTTCTTTTTCTTTTAATTTTAATCCATAAGTTAAGTGGAATGAAAATGGACATCTCCTATAACTTTCTAATCGTGATACGCTAGTCTTTAATGAAGCTCCATATAGTTTTTCAACATTTTCGTCTGAAATATCTTCAGATTTATTTGAATAATAAATTCCTGAAATTGCTCTTTTTATTCTAGCTTTATCTTTATGGAAAAAATATCTTAGCAATCCTTCTTCATCTGCTTTTAATTCTTTTCCTTCTAAATATTCTTTATATATATTTAGAGTTTCTTCAAAAGTAGCTCTTTCATTAGTTTTAACAATTTCTTTATTTATAATATCGCTTTTTTCTTCTAAATGTAAAAACATTCTTTTTAATTTCTTTATTAAAATAGACGGCCTTATAGCCTTTCCTTCTTTGTCAGAAGAACAGTAAAATAAAAATAATTTTTCTTCTGGTGTTGTTAATGTTCTATATATATTAAATTGTTCTTCATATAAACTATCTACCGAGTCTTTTGCAAGTTCAATTCCTGCTTCTTCTTTAAGCATTCTTCTATCTTCATCGTTAAAGTATCCTTCTACCCTATTTGCTTTAGGAAATGTTCCATCGTTTATTCCTATTACAAAAACCACCTTTAGTTTATTACTTCTTGTCCTTTCAGTATCTCCTAATACCACTTGATCTTGTGTAGCAGGTATTTTTCCGAGTTTACTTGATGTTAATCCTACTTCTAATAATTTTATATATTTATCAAAAGTCATTCTCTCTGTTCCGAAAATTAAACAAATTTCTTCTAAAATTTCTACTAGCAATTTATAACTTGTATTGTATTCATCAGAAAGTTCTATATTATTATACTCTTTTAATTTCATATTCAAATTTTCAAAAATTTTATTATCATCTAAAAAGTTGTATATTTCTTTTGTTATTTGATTTGCATCTTTATTTGTAGATACTTTTTTCTTAAAATCTAATAATGGATTACATATTTGTTTTCTAATATTTTCTAATTTTTCTTGAATGTCATTTATTTGTTCATAATTAAATTCTCTATTATAAAATTTTGAGGATCTTATTCCCCATTTTCTACAATAATTTTCTAATAAATAAATATCTTCATCTTCTATATCTAATAAACCTATTTTTAGATAATTAAATACAGAATCAAAAGACCAGTTTTGAGCAAATATATCTAACATTGCAATAATAAATTTTATTAAAATATTTTGATTTAGTTCTTTTTTATTATCTACAAATAATGGAATATCATATTTACTACAAACTGCTTTTGCATCTTCTGAATATTTATCCACATCTTCTGCAATTATTCCTATTTCGTTATAACGATATCCACAATTTTTAACCAAGTTGTAGATATTCTGTGCAACATATTCTAACTCCATATATGGATTACTAGATAAAAATAACTTTATATTACTTACTTTATCTTTATATTTATCATTTGAAGAATTAAAATTCTTTTCTAAAAATTTTAGCTCTTCATTCTTGAATCTGTGCGTTTCATCTAAACATATTTTTTTTATTTCTGCCCTATTCTTTTTTCCTATTTCAATTATTTTATTTGCATATTTTTTATTAAAATAAAAAATATCGTTTTCCTTTGAAGTATCTGCTTCTAAATTATCTGCAGCTACAGAAACTGTTATTTCATAGGTTTGTTTTATAAGTTCTTCAAATACTTTATACTCCTGAGGTGTAAAACCTAAAAACTCATCTATATAAATTAAAGTATCTTCAAACATTTTAATTTTACTTAAGTTTTCTGCTAATAATGTAAGACTATCATTTTCATCTATAAATTTATTGCTTAGTTTTTCTTCATATTTTTTATATAAATTTGTTATATCTCTTAATTTTAAATTCATGTATTGATTATCTATCTCAGCATTCTCTAAATCTTGAACTGATATTTGATGTTTTTTCAATTCTGTAAATAATCTATTTACTATATCTATATTTTTTTCTGATTTTCCTAAAAAATTTAGATTCGACTTTTCTCTTGAAATTAAATCGAAAATAAGCATATCTTTTCCAACTTTTGATAGGTGGTCTTTTATACCACCTACCTCATTTGAAACACGATATGCCATTCTACTTAAAGTTAATACTTCTATATCAATTAAACTACTTAATTCTAATACATCAAAAAGTTTCTTCTCTGCTGAAAGATTACATTGTTCTGGAACTATAAGAAATATTTTTCTTTCTCCCATATGTTTTTTTATATCATTACAAATATATTCGCTTTTTCCTGTTCCACTTCTTCCATAAACTAAATTTAAATTCATTTATATTATTTTTCCTCCAACATTAATAATCTATTTGGCTTATTACTGGATAATTTAATGGAACTTTACCTAACATAGTTTCATCTTCTAAATGATTTTTAAAAAATGTATCTGATCCTTTTAAATAATTTGCATATTTGAAATTATCTGGAATTTCTCCTCTATAACTATTAGTTATTATTGGGTCATCCCAAGTTACATCAATAGCATACCATTTATCTTCTATTTGCACATAATTCCAAGCATGACTTTCTGTATTTCCTGAACTGTTTGTTCCTGTTCCACAAACTATTATACAAGGAATTCCTAAATCATCTAATATATATTTAAATGCTTTTGCATACCCTTCACAAACAACTCTTCTATTTACTAATGCTCCATAAATATCATATACTGAAGAACCCGCATTTAAATCATAGTCTATAGTATCTATTAAATAATCATGTACTAATTTAATTTTATTTTCTACTGACCCTCTTGCATCTTTTAACACTTGGTCTTTTACTTTCTCTACTTGGGCAATTGCTCTATCTACTTCTTCTGAAGAATTAAAAGCCTCATCTAAATAACTTTGACCATTTCCACTAATTGTAACTGTATATGTGGTTGAAAAAAGTTTTGTTGTAATATTAGTTAATAAAAACATTTTTGTTATGTCTATATAAAATAGTTCTGGATTATCAAGAACTAAAGCATTTATTGCTCCATCTAATGCATTACCAAGAACTTCATTTCCGCCTTCTTCTTGTAATAAACTATTAAATGACATTCCAAAATCTGTTACAGCTGTTCCTGTTTTTAAATTACCAATATTTTTATATAATCCTGTATATATTGTTTTTCCATATTCATCTAATTGATTATAATAAAATCTATTTGAAGAATATGAATTTATTTGACTTTGTGTATTTGACTGTTCATCAATATTCAAAAGATCTAGAGGATTTTGAACATCTGAAGAAGTAGGTGAAGTTTTATTATCTCTATTTACTACAATTTTATTTTTCTTTCCTGATACTGATGTTATATCTTCTGTTATACTCTCTCCTGAAGCTATAACTTCTATTTTAGAATAAAACAAAGAAGCTAAGCTATACTTGCTGGGTACTTCAATTATTCCAAATACATCTAAACAAAAATATACTGTTAATAAAAAAATAATAATCATTATTAGGGCTAACAATGTTGTTATAAAATTATCTTTTTTATTTCTCATAAAATCTTTACTCCTTTTAAATTATTATTCCAATTAACTTTTAAGCATGTTTTTCTAATTCTCTTCTCCAATAAAATAAATACTGTTGTGCCATTCCAGATAATCCTAAAAATTTGTCTTCTGCAAGTTTTTGTAATTCATTTTTATTTACCTTATTTTCATCTTCATTATGTATATATAAATCATTCATAACTCTTCTTACCCAAACATCTATTGGAAAAACATCTAATCTTTTTAATGCAAACAGTAATATACAGTCTGCTACTTTTGGTCCAACTCCATCTAATTTAAGAAGTTCTTCTCGCATTCGATTTGTATCTTCTAATTTGTTTATATATTCTAAATTTACTTCTTTATTTAATATCATTTTTGTTGTATTATAAATTCTTTTATCTCTAAACCCTAATCCTAAGGCTCTTAAATCTTCTACAGAAGCTTTTGATAACCTTTCTACTGTTGGAAAAGTATAATAATCTAATCCTTCAAATTCAATTTTTTCTCCATATGTAGCAGATAATCTTTCTATTATTTTTTTTATTCTTGGAATATTATTATTCGCAGATATTATAAATGAAATTATACATTCCCATAAATCTTGTTTTAATATACGTATTCCTTCACCAAATTTTATACTTTCTTTCATATTATTATCGATTTTAGAAAGTTTTTCTTTATACTCTGAATAATTTGTATCTAAATCAAAATAATATCTTATAAGGTCTTTAAAATTTGAATTTTTACATTCTCCAGTAAATATAACTTTTTCTTTATCTTGTTTTACCTTTATAACTGCTTTATTTATTACTCCAACATAATCTCCATCAGAATTCTTATTCCATCTAAAACATTGTCCACATTCAAAAATATGTTCTAAATTAAAAGATTCTTGATTTTGTAATATATATTTTTCCATATACTTTCCTTAAAATAAATTTGTTAATTTATTTTATTATATTTTTTCCAAATAATCAATAGAAAATTAACCCTTATTTAAGAACTCGTATCTAAACGAATACGCAATTAAGTATTTAATTGAATACAATGATAAAATAAAAAAAATGTCGGATATTGTAGAAAAGAGGTTTAATATGTATATAAAACGTTTAAAAGATTTAAGAGAGGATAATGATTTATCACAAAAAACAGTTTCAGAATTATTAGGTATAACTAGACCTCAATATAGCTTATATGAAAATGGAAAACGAGATATTCCTGTTGATTTATTAAGAATTTTAGCCAAACGATACAACACCAGTATTGACTATATTGTAGGAGAAACAAATGTGTTTAAAAGGTATCCTGAAAGTAAAAAATAAAATTATATCGAAAAACATTATTGTAAAATTCTTCGTAAGTATATATAATCTATATATAGAAATATAGAATTTTTTGAAAAGGGGTATTTTACATGTATGTAAGACTGAAACTATTAAGGAAAAAAAATAAATTAACACAAGCTGAACTTTCTAAAATATTAGGAATTTCACAAGCTTCATATTCTCTTTATGAAACTGGAAAGCAAGATTTAACAATTTCATTATTATTAAAATTATCAAGATATTATAAAACCAGTCCAGACTATATTATTGGAGATACAGATATGGAAGAGCCATATGGATTAGATAAATAATTATTTAAAACCTAATCCATATACTTCTCTTGCGTCAGTAACAATTATAAAAGATTTTGAATCAATTTTTTTAGATATTGTTTTTATTTTTTCAATATCTCTTCTTTTAGATACACACATAATTATCATTTTATCTTTTTGGCTAAAGCTACCCTTTCCATATAAACCGGTAGCTCCTCTTCGCATTTCCAAATTTATAACTTTCATTATATCATCATAACTATCTGAAATTATATAAATAATCTTACAAAAATTTATACCTTCAAATACTACATCTATCATTTTACCTATAAGAAATATCGCAATTGCAGAATATAATCCGATTTCAAGTTCTCTAAAAACAATAAGATTAGTAAAAACAACTAAAATATCTATAATCATAATAATATTACTCATTTTAATATGAACATTATAATTTTGTGCTATATATGCAATTAAATCTGTACCACCTGTAGATGTATTTGCTTTAAGAACTAAAGCTAGTCCAGAACCTATAAGAACCCCTCCATATATACTAGATAGTAGTCTATCACTTACAAAAAAACTAAAATTTGCAAATATATCAATAAGTCCTGAATATAAAAATGTAGCAAAAATAGTTTTTAATATAAATTTCCAGCCCATTTTTAAATATCCCCATATAAATAATGGAATATTTAAAACCATAATTGTTGTACCCATTTGAATATTAAAAAAATAATAAAATATTGTTGCTATTCCTGCAAATCCACCACTTGACAATTGATTTGGCAAAAGGAAATTAGCTGTACCAAACGATGCTAATAAACATCCCATTATAATTAATATAATCTCATAAAAAAAACTAAAAATATTCATACTTTTAGTATCAATATTTTTAGTTTTTTTATACTATTTATTTTATTTTTACTTCTTCTTTATCATCAATAAAATCTTTATGTATTTTAGTTGGTTTAACATCTATTTTATTTAATTTTTGTTTAATATCTTGTTTTATTACAACATCTACATCATACAATTCTTTTAATCTATTTATATTTTCCTTTTTGTATCCTATAACATTATTAGCATCTTGAGGATTTACAATTATTTCAACTTCTTTTATTTTACTATTTACTTTTTTTATTTTGTTTTCTATAGTATCATAATATATTGCTGTTTCTACTAATTGTCTGAAAGTTTCATGATATGGTCCTGCAACTACTTCACTACTTTCTTTGTTTGGAGAAGTTATAGTTTCTGTACTTTGCAAACCTATTCTAATTATCTTTATTTTTTTCTTCATAAATAAATAACAAATTTCTTTACATCTTTCAACTGCTTGGTTTACAGTTAAAGGTTCATATGTACCATTTTTATATTCTTCTTCTAATTTAGTATCTTTTATGACCAATACTGGATATATTCTAACTATCTTCGGTTTTAATCTTATTAAATCTTGTGCTGTTTTTATATCATCAGCTTCTGTACTTTCTGGAAGTCCTATCATCATTTGATGTCCAAGTTTAAACCCATGCCATCTAATTAGTCTTGATGCCCTTACAACATCTTCATATGTATGTCCTCTTCTACATTTTTCCAAAATAAAATTATTTGTTGATTGAACTCCTAATTCTATTGTTTTAACTTTATATTTTTTTAATCTTTTTAAGGTTTCTTTATCTATATAATCTGGTCTAGTAGAAATTCTAATTGCATTTATTTTCTTTTCTTTAATATATTCATACACTGTTTGTAATAACTTTTCTTGTAATTCTACTTCTATACCTGTAAAACTTCCTCCATAAAATGCTACTTCTGTATATGCATCCTTTGATTTAAAATTTGATAAATAAAATTCTATTGTTTCTTGTACATCTTTTTCTGTAATATTTCTTAATTCACCACTAATCTTTTTCTGATTACAAAATGTACAATCATTTGGACATCCTAAATGTGGAACAAATATTGGTATTATATATTGTTTTTTCATTATGCACCTCCTATCTTCCATCTAAATATAGTATTTTCTACTTCAAAATTTTTATTGCTTTTCTTGCAGCTTCCATTTCTGCCATTTTTTTACTTCTTCCAATTCCAACTGCTAACTTTTTTCCATCACATTCAACTTCAGCTGTAAAAGTTTTATTATGATCTGGACCTTCTTCATTTATTATATTATATTTAATTTGAACTTCACCATGTTCTTGTAATTTTTCTTGTAATACTGTTTTATAATCTTTAACTCCTATATGATGACTTGCAAATTCAACTTGAGGTTTAATGTTTTCCATAACAAAATCTTGAACAACATTAATACTTTGCGAATCTAAATACATTGCTGCTATAACTGCTTCTACTGAATCTGCTAAAATTGCTTTCTTATCAGTATTTGACATTTTTTCACTTCTACCTAAATACAAAAAATCACTAAAATTATGCTTTATAGCTATTTTGTATAAACTATCTTCACACACTGCATAAGCTCTAACTTTAGTCATTTCTCCTTCTGTTAATTTCTCGAAATTCTCAAATAAGTATTTACTACTTATAAATTCTAATATACTATCTCCTAAATATTCTAGTCTTTCATAACTTTTTACTTTATTTTCATATGCATATGATGTATGTGTTAATGCTGTTTTTAATAATTCTTTATTATTAAATGAATATCCAATGTTCTTTTCAAAAACTTCTAAGTCGTTTTTCAATATTTTCATCCCCTTTTATAATATTTATATTTTATACATCTTTTCCTTTATTTACAAGTAATTTTAATAAAAAAATATATAAATGATATGTTAATGTTACAGTTCATAATTTATTTTGTAAATTATGAATTATAACAAAAAAATAGACTTCTATAATTAGAAGCCTATTTTATATATTTTGCATTATATATTACACATTTTCTTTGATATATTCTACTACATCTCCAACTGTAACTACTTTCTCTGCATCTGCATCTGGAATTTCTAAGTCAAATTCTTCTTCTAATGCCATAACTAATTCAACTATATCTAAAGAATCTGCACCTAAATCATCTATAAAAGATGCTTCCATTTCTACTGAAGTTTCAGCAACACCTAATTGTTCTACAATTATTGCTTTAACTTTTTCAAAAATTTCTTCTGTGTTCATAATGTTATACCTCCTTTAATTTGTTACTAAATTTTATAATCTAGTTTTATTATATGTTTATTAAATTGTCAAGCATTTTTTATTTTTTTTCAAATTCTTCTTTCATTTTATCTACAGCTCCACTTTTTACAAAGTTTTCCGCTTGTTTTATTGTAAAATAAAATAAGTACTCGTCACTACTACCATGTGCTTTTACAACTGGTTTTTTTACACCTAAAAATAATGCTCCACCATATTCTTTATAGTCCATAGTTTTAGCAAATCTTTTTATTGCAGGTAAACATGGAATTGCACCTATTGTTGTCAATATATTTCGTTTTAAACTTTCTGTTAAGTTTCGTTTTACAAGTTTTCCCACCCCTTCTGTTGTTTTTAAGAATATATTACCTGTAAAACCATCAGTAATAACTGCATCTACTTCACCAGAAAAACAATCTCTTCCTTCTATGTTTCCTATGAAATTAACTCCATATTCTTCACTATGTTCTTTTAATAAATTATATGTTTCTTTTACTAAGTCATTACCTTTTGTATCTTCTGTCCCTATATTTAATAATCCTATTTTTGGTTTTTCAATTCCAAAAGTATTTTTTAAATATATTGTGGACATTTGGGCAAATTGAACTAAATTTAAAGGCTTACAATTAGTATTTGCTCCTGCATCCATTAGCATAAAACTTTTTTTGTATGCTGGTAACATTGGTGCTATTGCTGGTCTATCTATTCCTTTTATTCTTCCAACCAATAATGTTGCTCCTGTTAATAATGCTCCAGAGTTTCCAGCAGATATAAACACATCTCCTTCTCCCTCTTTTAACATTCTAAAACCAACTACCATAGATGAATCTTTTTTATGTTTTATTGCTATTGTTGGTGTATCTTCCATTTCTATTTTTTCTGTTGTATGTTTTATTGTTATTTTATCTGATAATTCAGATATTGTGTCTTTTCCATAAAACATTTTTACTTTTTCATTTATTACTTCTTCATTTCCTATTAGTACTATTTCTGCTTCTATCTCTTTAGAAGCTCTAACTGCACCTTTAATATTGGCATCAGGAGCATTATCTCCTCCCATTGCATCTAATAATATTTTCAAAGTTCTTACCTCCAATAACTTAGACATTAATATTTTAATTTCTTTTATAAAAAAAATCAATAGTTTTATTCTTTTCTGACCATTAGGTCATTTATTCTTACTGTTTCTAAAATATATTTCATTACGTTTAAAATATAACTTCAATTTGATTTTTTTACATTGTATATGAAAAACTAATTCTTGTAAATATGTTAAATGATAATATTTAAACATCATAAT
>CATJZH010000141.1 GCA_949746285.1 uncultured Clostridia bacterium | reverse complement strand
TTTAGGTTTGTCTATACTTTTTTTAAAATTTATGTTAAAATATTTCATATTTATAAAAATTAAAGTAGAAAAAGGAGGATTTTTTATGATAGATAAAGATATGAAAATAGGAGATTTATTACAAAAATATCCAGAAAAAGCAGATATATTGCTAGAAGCTGGAATGCATTGTTTAGGATGTCCTGCATCTCAAGCAGAAACTTTAGCAGAAGCTTGTGAAGTTCATGGAATAGATGTAGAAGATTTATTAACAGAATTAAATAAATAAAAATTAAAAACTTACTATTACATTAGTAAGTTTTCTTATGCAAAAAATATTTTAAAAATATGATATTGACATGTAAAAATTAAAAATGTATAATGCAAACATAAGTTTTGCAAATAAAAGGAGAAATTAATGGATTTATTAGAAGGATTAAATGATAAACAATATGAAGCAGTAGTAAATACAGAAGGTCCATGCTTAGTTATAGCAGGTGCGGGAAGTGGAAAAACAAAAGTATTAACACATAAAATTGCTTACTTAATGGCAGATAAAAATGTAAAACCTTGGGATATATTAGCTATAACTTTTACAAATAAAGCGGCTAATGAAATGAAGTCAAGAGTAGAGAACTTAGTAGGAAATGCTGCAAATGATATGTGGATAGGAACATTTCATTCTATTTGTGTAAGAATTTTAAGAAGACAAATAGATAGAATAGGATTTGATACATCTTTTATAATTTTTGATACATCAGATCAAAAAACATTAATGAAGCAAATAATAAAAGCTCAAAATTTAGATGATAAAATATATACAGACAGATCTGTACTTTATGAAATAAGTAATGCTAAAAATGAAATGCTAGAGCCTGACGCATATGCAGTAAAAGCAAGAGGCGATTTTAGAAAAGAAAAAATTGCAGAACTTTATGAAATTTATCAACGAAGATTAAAAGAAAATAACGCAATAGATTTTGATGATATAATAAATTTTACAATAAAAATTTTAATGGATAATCCAGATTTATTAGAATATTATTCAAGTAAATTTAAATATGTTTTAGTAGATGAGTATCAAGATACAAATAAAGCACAATTTACATTAGTAACTTTATTAGCATCAAAATATGGAAACATAACAGTTGTTGGAGATAATGACCAAGGAATATATTCTTTTAGAGGAGCAGATATTAGTAATATATTAAACTTTGAAAAAGATTTTCCAGGAACTAGAATAGTAAAATTAGAACAAAATTATAGATGCACACAAAGCATATTGAATGCCGCAAACGAAGTTATAAAAAATAATGAAACCAAATACGAAAAAAAATTATGGACAAGTAACGAAAATGGAAACTTGCCTAAAGTATTTAGAGGGGATAATGAATATGAAGAAGCAAATTATATAGTAAGACAAATAAATTCATTAAAAATAGAAGAATATTATAAATATTCAGATTTTGCAGTTCTTTATAGAATGAATTCACAGTCACGTAGTATAGAGGATATTTTAAGAAGAGAAGATATACCATATAAAATTGTTGGAGGATTAAAGTTCTATGAAAGAAAAGAAATAAAAGATGCAATAGCATATTTAAGGTTAATTCAAAACACATCAGACAATTTAAGTTTAACTAGAGTAATAAATGAACCTAAAAGAGGTGTTGGAAAAACAAGTTTAGATAATGTAGATAGTATAGCTGCAAGTAATGGAATATCTATGTACGAAGTTATTAAAAATGCAGATAAATATGGATTAAATAGAGTTTTTGCAAATACCAGAGAATTTGTAAATTTAATAGAAGAATTAAGAATGAAAAAAGATAGTATAGAAATATCTGAACTAATAAAATTAGTATTAAATCAATCTGGATATACTAAATCTTTAGAATTAGAAAATACAGTAGAAGCGGAAACAAGATTACAAAACTTAGACGAATTTTTAACAGTAGCAATAGAATTTGAAGAAGAGTCTGCAGATAGTTCATTAAGTGAATTTTTGGAAGGGATAACATTAAGTTCAGATTTAGATGGAATGGAAGAAACAGAAGAATCTGTTACTTTAATGACATTACATAGTGCAAAAGGATTAGAATTTCCAGTAGTATTTTTAGTTGGTATGGAAGAGGGAATTTTTCCAGGATATAAATCTATAGGTGAGCAAAAAGAACTTGAAGAAGAGAGAAGATTATGTTATGTAGGAATAACTAGGGCGAAAGAGAATTTATTTATGACATGTAGCAGACAAAGAACTATATTTGGTTCTACTAGTTATAATGCAGTATCTAGATTTTTAAAAGAAATACCAGAAAATATGCTAGATGGATATGACCAAATAGAAGATACAAGAAATAATACATATTCTTCAGAAGATACAAATTATGAATGGCAATATGGGCGCAAATCTACATATCAATTTAGAACTGCAGAAAGCTTTTTAAATAGTTTGAACAAAAGTAATAATGATGTACAAGTTGATATAAGTGCATATAAAGCAGGGGCAAGAGTTTATCATAAGAAATTTGGAGAAGGAATTATAAATTATGTAGAACCAGAAGGTGAGGATTTAAAAGTAGATATAAATTTTGATAAGGCAGGGCATAAAAGATTAATGGCAAAATTTGCAGGATTAGAGATTTTAAATTAGTTATAAAAAGGAGCATTTTAGATAAATGTTCCTTTTTATTTTCTTTGACAATTTTTAATCTAATGATATAATATTATTGAAAAATTTAAATTCAATAGAAAGGTAAATTTATGGAATACCAGGAAATTATAACTGAATATAAAGATGATAACTTAGACATTTCTAAATTAAAAGAAAAAATGGAAATTGCTAAGCCATTAAAAGGACGCTTAAAATATAGAGCAGCAAATAGAATAGAAAATTCCATAGATTTAATTTTTTCTATTCCAAATACTTTAGTAATTTCAGAAATACCAGAAAAGTGTCAGCAGTTTAATAGAAGTTGTAATAAAATTTTAGAAGAATATCATAATATTTTAATAAAATCTATAAAAGAAACAAATGCATGGGAATTTTTAAAAATATCTGCATCAGATTATTCAAAAGAAAAATTTATAGAATTGTGTAGTGAAGAAAAATTTAAGACTTTATTAGAATTAAATCAAAAATATTCTTTTTTCTTACAGTATCAGAAATTTGCAGATATACGAGACTGCTTAGGAAAAGGAGTGGAGCTTGATGATAAAACTATAAAAAAAATAGAATTTTTAAGTAAGATGTTAAATGCGTTAGAAAATTCAAGAATAAAAACAGAATTTTATATGTTTAATGAAAAGTTTTTAATTAATTTAGCAAATTTTGAAAAGGCTAAGAATGTAAAATTAGAAAACTATATGAAATCTAAGGGGAAAAATGTATATGATGAATATATAAAATTATCACAGTTTTTTTCAGTAGAAGATTTTAAAGATATATCTGAAAATTTAATCTTAACAAGTAAGACTTTAAATGTTTCTGTACCAAATGTTATACAAGCTTTTAGTGAAATTTCCGAAACAGAAATGGAAATAGAGTATTTTTTATCAGAATATAATGAAATTAATCAATTAAAATCTAAGTATCAAAAAATGAAAGCTATTGAAGAACAAAATGAAAAAATAGTTGAAGAACAAATAGATGAAACTGCTGAAACAGAAGAAGTACAAGACGATGATGAAGAATTAATTAGTGAAGATAAACAAGAAGAGGAAGAAACAGGAGAACACAATGAAATTGAAATATTGGAAGAAGATAGCGAAGATTTAGAAGAACAAATAGAAGAAGTTAATGAAGAGCCAATTGAAAAAGAAACTGTAAACTATGTAAAATTATTTTGGTTCCAAAGAGAAGAAAAGCTTGAGGCAAGAACAATGACAGAAGAACAATTATATGCTTTTTTAGATAAAATTAAGCAAATGGAAGAAGAAACAGGAGTACGATCTAGTCTATTTTTAATCACCAATTCAAATGAATATATTACTAAAAAACGATTTGAAGTTTTACAAAAAGAAGCGGAAAAGAGAGGAATGCCTAAATTACTTGAAGGAGCTTTAGGAGGCTATAGTTCTTTTAAAATAGAACTAGATGGCAGTATAAAGAATATATCTCGTATGTCAGAAGTAAATAGAAATAAGATTATTACTTTGATGAGTAATTATGGTATAGAAGATTCATATATAAATAAAGATGAGAAATTATACATAAGATATGAATTTTCAAATGAAAATGATAAGGCAATAACTATTTTAAGTCTTAATAGATTAAAAAGCGTACTTGAAAACCGTATTAGACGTTCAAATCAACCAATAGAAATTTTAACATTTTTAGAAGGAAGCTATTCAGGAATGGACGTTGTTCTTAATTCTCAAATGGCAGGTATAGCTCAAATAGAATCTTATTATGATTCAAAATATAATGTATTAGGCAAGCAAGGAATTACAGTATATACAAATAATATAAGCGAATTTAATTTTCATAAATGTAATGAGGAAGAGCAAGAATTTTAGTAAATAGAATATATAAAAGGCGAGCATAAGCTCGCTTTTTGACCGCAAAAATATATTAATACACAAAATAAATTTATGTTTTTATTAATCTCTATTTATAATTATTGGTTTAGGTACTATAATAGCAAGTTCAGAATTTTTTAAAGAAACTGAAGAGTTTATATCTTTACCAATAATTTGTGTTTTTAGAGAGTTTATATTACTTTTTTCAAAAGTATGTACAAAAGAATTTCTTATAGAATCTAGAGAATTAAATAATACAGTTCTAAAATTTCCTAAATTCCACATATAGAAAATACTTTTATATGTCTTTTGAGGTTTTAATTCGGCTGAAGGAAGCAATTTTTGTGCTTTACCAGCTAATATTCTGTAAAATAAGTGTGCCCAAAAACTTAGCTTTTTTACAGCCTCAACTTTTGAATTCTGGAAAACATCAGAATTATGAAAATAACTATCACTCATAATTTCATCTCCAATATTAAAATTACATTTATTGTACTATAAATTTAGAAAAAAACAATAGATTTAGACAAAATTTAATCAAAATGTTATATGAAAAATAAAATATTTGAAATATGTATGAAAATACTATATAATATAGAAGTTAAAAAAATTAGGAGGTTTAGAAAATGCTTTTATCAAATGGTGTAACTTTAAGATTTGGAAAAAGAGTTCTTTTTGAAGATGTTACAATAAAATTTACAAAAGGAAATTGTTATGGTTTAATAGGTGCTAATGGCGCAGGAAAGTCTACCTTTTTAAAAATATTATCAGGAGAGATAGAACCTAATAAAGGAGAAGTTATTTTAGATAAAGGAGAAAGACTATCTGTATTAAAACAGGATCACTATGCTTTTGAAGGATATACAGTTATAGATACTGTTATGATGGGAAATAGCGAACTTTATAAAATAATGAAAGAAAAAGATGCCATTTATAGTAAACCAGATTTTTCTGAAGAGGATGGAATGAAAGCAGCAAAATTGGAAGAGAGATTTGCAGAGTTAGATGGATGGAATGCAGAAGCTGACGCTGCTAAGCTTTTAAATGATTTAGGAATAGATGTAGATTTGCATTATAAATTTATGAGTGAAATAGAAGCAAAAGATAAAGTAAAAGTTCTATTAGCACAAGCATTGTTTGGAAATCCAGATGTTCTTTTATTAGACGAACCTACTAATGATTTAGATATAAAAACTATAAATTGGTTACAAGATTTTTTAATAGATTTTGAAAATACAGTAATTGTTGTATCACATGATAGATACTTTTTAAATAAAGTTTGTACTCATATTGCTGATGTTGATTTTGGTAAAATTAAAGTTTATCCAGGAAATTATGATTTCTGGTATGAATCTAGTCAACTTGCTTTGAAACAAATGAAAGAGGCAAACAAGAAGAAAGAAGAAAGAATAAAAGAATTACAAGAGTTTATTGCAAGATTTAGTGCAAATGCATCAAAGTCAAAACAAGCTACATCTAGAAAAAAATCTTTAGAAAAAATTGAATTAGAAGAAATAAAACCATCAAATAGAAAATATCCTTATATAGATTTTAAACCAGATAGAGAACAAGGAAAAGAAATTTTAGAAATAAAAAATGTTTCTAAAACGATTAATGGAGAAAAAATACTAGATAATATCAGTTTTACAGTAAAAAGAGAAGATAAAATAGCATTGTTATCAGATAATGAAATAGCTAAAACTGTATTATTTCAAATTATAGCAGGAGAAATAGAACCAGATGACGGAGAGTTAGTATGGGGAACAACAATTAGCAAAGATTATTTTCCAAAAGATAATAATTATATGTTTGAATCTGATGAAACTATAACAGATTGGCTTCGTAAATATTCAAAAGATCCAGATGAAACATATGTAAGAAGCTTTTTAGGAAGAATGCTTTTCTCTGGAGAAGAAGCTTTAAAGAAAGTAAATGTATTATCAGGAGGAGAAAAAGTAAGATGTGTACTTTCAAAACTTATGCTTTCAGGTGCTAATTTTTTAATTTTTGATGAACCAACAAACCATTTAGACATGGAATCAATTACCGCATTAAATGATGGAATGCAAAAATATAAAGGTATTATGATATTTACATCACATGATCACCAATTAACACAAACTGTTGCAAACAAGATAATAGATATTACAAATAATAAAGTAATAGTAAGAGAATGTACTTATGATGAATATTTAGAAGAACAAGATAAATAGTTGAAAGGATAAGGAACAAATGGAAAAAATATTTAAAAAAATTGCAGAAGAACTTGGAATAAGAGAAACTCAAGTTGAGAGTACAGTAAAGCTTATAGATGAGGGAAATACAATACCATTTATTGCTCGTTATAGAAAAGAAATAACAGGTAATTTAAGTGATGAAATATTAAGAGAGTTAGGAGAAAGACTTACTTATTTAAGAAACTTAGAAAATAGAAAAGAAGAAATAATAAGACTTATTGATGAACAAGGTAAACTTACAGATGAATTAACAATTAAAATTGCTTCTACAATGGTTTTATCAGAACTTGAAGATATATATAGACCATATAGGCCTAAAAAAAGGACAAGGGCGACAATTGCAAAAGAAAAAGGACTAGAACCGCTAGCTAATATAATTTATTTACAAACAGAAAAAAGAGATTTATACGAAATTGCTTCAGAATATATTAATGAAGAAAAAGGCGTAAAAAATGAGGAAGAAGCAATACAAGGGGCTTTAGATATTATAGCTGAGAACATTGCAGATGATGCAGATTATAGAAAGAAAATAAAATCATTTTGTTTTAGAGAAGCTGTAATTACAAGTAAAGCAAGTAAAGAAGATGAAAAGTCTCCTTATGAAATGTATTATGATTTTAAAGAAGGAATTTTAAAAATACCAAGTCATAGAATATTAGCAATAAATAGAGGAGAGAAAGAGGAATTTTTAAAAGTAAAAATAGAAAAGCCAGATGATAAAATTTTAGATTACTTGAAAAAGCAAATAATAATAAATTATAAAAGTCAGTTTAATGACCCTTTAACAGAGACAATAGAAGATTCATATAAAAGATTAATAGAACCTTCTATTGAAAGAGAAATAAGAAATGATTTAACAGAACGTTCAGAAGAAAAAGCTATTAAAGTATTTGGAAAAAATGCTAAACAATTACTGCTTCAACCACCAATTAAAGAAATGACTGTTATGGGATTTGACCCTGCATATAGAACTGGATGTAAAATTGCTGTAATAGATAAAACAGGAAAACTTTTAGACACAGTTACTGTCTATCCAACAGAGCCACAAAATGATGTAGAAGGTGCAAAGAAAACATTAAAAGCATTGATTGAAAAATATGATATAAATATGATAGCAATAGGAAATGGTACTGCTTCTCGTGAGTCTGAAAACTTTGTATCTAATATGATAAAAGAAATTGATAAAGAAATTTATTATGCAATAGTTAGTGAAGCTGGTGCTTCTGTATATTCAGCTTCTAAACTTGCAACAGAAGAATATCCAGATATAAATGTTTCATTAAGAGGAGCAATATCAATTGCAAGAAGATTACAAGATCCTCTTTCTGAGCTTGTAAAAATAGATCCTAAAGCAATAGGAGTTGGACAATATCAACATGATGTTAATCAAAAGAAACTTTCAGAAAGTTTAACAGGAGTTGTTGAAGATGCTGTTAACTCTGTAGGTGTTGATGTTAATACTGCTACACCATCACTTCTTTCATATGTTTCAGGAATAAATGGAACGATAGCTAAGAATATAGTAAAATATAGAGATGAAAATGGTGAGATAAAAACAAGAAAAGACTTGTTAAAGGTTCCGAAGCTTGGACCAGCTGCTTTTAAGCAATGCGCAGGATTTATACGTATATTTAATGGAAAAAATCCATTAGAAGTAACGGCTGTTCATCCAGAAAGTTATGATGTAGCTGAAAAGTTATTAACAAAAGTGGGATATTCTGTGGAAAACTTAGCAGAAAAAAACAAATTAGAAACTTTAAAAAACGATTTGTCTAAAGTAGATGTAAGTTCATTATCAGAGGAACTAAATGTTGGAACTCTTACTTTAAAAGATATTATTGATGAACTTTCAAAACCAGGAAGAGACCCTAGAGAAGATTTACCAAAGCCAATTTTAAGAAGTGATGTACTAAAATTTGAAGACCTACAAGAAGGTATGGAACTTACAGGAACAGTTAGAAATGTTATAGATTTTGGAGCTTTTATTGATGTAGGAGTTAAACATGATGGATTAGTTCATATTTCTGAAATGGCAGATAGATTTATAAGAAATCCTTCAGAGGTAGTATCTGTTGGTGATATTGTAAAAGTAAAGGTAATAGGAATAGATAGAGAAAAACAAAAAGTTAGTTTAAGTATGAAATTATAATATAAAAAAGTAACTGATAAATTTGAAATAAAAATCATAATTTGTCAGTTACTTTTTCCTTTAATATAGTGAGAAAATTGATTTTTAGCCATTTTCGGAGTATAATAAATTGTACAGCATGTTTGCTAAATATTAAAAAAGGGGGTTTTCACATGAAGTATAATGATGAAAACAAAATGACACCAAAGGAAATGCAGGCAGAGATTGCTCGGTATCAGTTAGAAGAGCAGGAACGAGAGGAGGAGCTTAAGATCAAAGTTCAGGAGCAGATGTGTTGGGAAGAATATACTGCTAGAAAGCAGGCTGAAGAAAATAAGGCAGTTTTTGAAGCAGCGTTATACATGCTTTCTGATGAAGATATTCCAGTAAAAGACGAGGACATAGAGGAGGAAATTAAAGAGATTCTGGACGAATTATATAAAGAGGAAGAGAAGGAGCTGGAAAACGATCCGTTTGTTGAAATGAGCGAATACAAAAATCCGCACAATGGTATTTCGTATCGCCGTAAACAGAAAAGACGGCTTAGAAGAGCGCTCATAAACAAAGCGGTTGCTTCAGATAGGGAGCTGGTGCAAAGGAGCGGGGAAGATAGAAAAAACTACAAACCGTCTGTCAGGATGCCAGTAGAGAAGAAACCAGAAGATGGTGAGACTAGAAAGCATTGCGAATGTATGAAGTATAATCGTAGCTATAAGTCTCAGGCAGCCCGTGCACAGAGGCTTAAAAAAGCGGTAATGAGATTTGACCCAGATTTCAATTTGGGTCAGAAAAATGTTTCTATGGCATAATCATTAATTAGAGAACGGAAACACCCTTAAGAAAAAGAGACACCAACAGGTGTTTCTTTTTCTTGATTATATATTAATTATTTTTCCAGGTTCATTTCTAGAAGCTACAGTTAAACGAATTGTATTTATGTCACTATTATTTTCCATAAGCTCTTCTGCAACAGTTTGATAAGCAAGTTCAGGAAAATTATTTTCTTTACTAAGGTGACCTAAAACTACCTGCTTTAAATCTTTTTTCATTAAAGCTGAAATTGTTTTTCCAGCAGTTTCATTAGATAAATGACCATTAGGTCCAGCAATTCTTTGCTTTAAGTGAAATGGATATTTTGAGACTTTTAATATTTCAGGATCATAATTAGATTCTAATAATACAAAAGAGCTATTTTCTAGTTTGCTAAATATATTGTTATCCATATGACCTAAATCTGTTGCAATACTTAATTTCTTTTTTCCATTATGTATATTAAATCCACATGGATTTACAGCATCATGAGGTGTACTAAATGGATGTATAGTTAAATCATTTAATGAAAAATCTTCATCATTGTTAAAAAATTTTATATTATTTGAAGATATTTTTTCCTTTTGTTTTTGCATTGCATCCCAAGTTTCTAAATTTGCATAAACTGGTATATTAAATTTTTTTGAGACCATACCTAAACTTTGGACATGGTCAGAATGTTCATGTGTAACTAAAATAGCATCAATGTCTTCTATTGATGAATCAATTGATTCTAATCCTTCACAAATTTTTTTACAACTGGTTCCACAGTCTATTAAAATTTTTGTGTTATTTGAGCTTACAAATAAACAATTACCAGAACTTCCACTATATAAGCTACAAAATTTTAACATATTTTATTCTTAGCCCCTTATTCTTCTATTACTCTTTCGATTTTTGCTCCTAATTTTCTGAATTTTTCTTCAATATTTTCATATCCACGATCTATATGATTTAGGTTATATATTTCTGTTTTTCCTTTTGCCATTATTCCAGCAATTATAAGTGCTGCACCAGCTCTTAAATCTGTTGCGTATACTGGAGCTGCTACTAATTCATTTACACCTTCAAAGACTGCAGTTTTACCTTGTGCAGTAATTTTAGCTCCCATTTTATTTAATTCAGCTGTATACTGAAATCTAGATTCCCAAATACTTTCATTTATTATACTTGTTCCTTCTGAAATGGCTAAAACTACTCCCATTTGTGGTTGTAAATCTGTAGGAAAACCTGGGTAAGGCAATGTTTTAATTGTTGCTTTATGAGGTCTTTTTGAATACCAAACTCTTAAATGGTCTCCATTAGCATCTACGTTTCCACCTATTTCAACTACTTTGGCTGTTATTGATTCTAAATGTTTTGTTATACAGTTTTTTATTGTTATATCTCCTTTAGAAGCAATAGCAGCAAGCATAAATGTACCAGCTTCTATTTGATCAGGAACTACAGAGTATGTAGCATTTCCCTTTAATTCTTTTACACCATTTACTTTTATAATATCTGTTCCAGCACCTCTAATATCTGCTCCCATTGTGTTTAAGAAGTTTGCAACATCAACAATATGTGGTTCTTTTGCGGCATTGTCTATAACAGTAGTTCCTTCTGCTAAAACAGCAGCAAGCATTGAGTTAATTGTTGCACCAACAGAAACAACATCCATATATACAGATGTTCCTTTTAATTTTTTTGCTTTTGCTGTAATATTTCCATTAGAAACATCAACAGTAGCACCTAATGCTTCAAAACTTTTAATATGTTGATCTATAGGTCTAGCACCTAAATTACATCCGCCAGGTAGACCAACTTGTGCATATTTTGTTCTTCCAAGTAAAGCACCTAATAAATAATAAGATGCTCTAAATTTTCTAGTTGTTTCTAAAGGAATTTTGCTAGAATTTATATTACGTGTATCTATAGTGACTTCATGTTCTGAATTCCAAGTAATTTCTGCACCTATTTCTTTTAATATATCACAATATAATTTTACATCACTTATATTTGGTAAATTTTCTATTGTACAAGTTCCGTTTATTAATAAAGTTGCTGGTATAATTGCAACAGCAGCGTTTTTTGCACCGCTTATTACTACTTCACCTTTTAAAGGTGTTTTTCCAGTAATAACTAACTTTTCCAAAATATATACCCCCAATATTTTGTTTAAATTGATGAGCAAAAAAATACTCATTAGGAAATATATCATAAAAATAGAAGATTTACAACACCTTTTTATATATTATTTTGTTCTGAAAAAACTTCTATAAGCTTGAATTTAAATTTTACTGTATTAGACTGGTCTGTTATAATTGCAAATTCTTCTTCTGTAAGATTATTTTTTAGTTCTTCCTCTGTTTCTTCATCAATTACACCTGAAGAAATATCAACAAAACATAGTGGTGGGAAAAGAGAACACCACCAATTTTTTCCTTTTGCTTCTCCAATTTCAATTTTTAAAGCATCATAAAATCCAGCGGGTAAAGACATATTGCCATATTCTTTAGTAGGAAAATAAAAATTACCAATTTCTAATGAAACAGGATAATTATATCCAGATTCAGCTATAGTGTTTTCTGCAATTTTTTGAAAATTATCTAAATTTTTATATGTTAATTCAATTGCTTCTTCTTTTGATAAGCCATCATAAGATATAGTATTCATATATTCTATTATATTATCTCTAACTTTTAATTTTAAAGCTTGATCTGCTTCAGTATCACTGTTTGCTAAAATATGAAGTCTAAAGAAATTATCTGATAAGTCTTTTGAAATTGTTTTTGCATAAGATGAAATTGTTAATAAAATAAAAGAAAATAATAATATAAATAAAGTAACACAAAGTTTTATTTTTTTCATATAAAATACCTCCTAAAAATTTCTCATATTGTATTAAAAAGTATGTAATTCCACTTTTAATGTATTGTTGTAAGTATTTGCAAAAAATAAAAAATTATTCAAAAAGTTTGAAAGTGTTTTGTCAAGTTATTTTTTATATAGAAGTTTGTTTAAAAGCTTTGAAATTTCAGGAAAAAAGGAACATGATATTGTCGAAAAAGAGAGTACGATTTAAATTGACCCGTAAATATGCTAATGGTAAAATTATAAAGATTTGAATATATGGAGGTAGATTTATGGAAAATCAAAAAATTTGCAGTTTTTATATAAGTGAATTTCACTTACTTACAATATTGTTGCCATATATAAATGAAAAAATATTAGAACAAAAAAAAGTTGCTGTAATTTTACAAAAAGATATTACTAAAAATGTTACAAGTTATTTAGAAAATGTAAGAAATTTGAATTTAAACAATGAAAAAATAATTGAAATTGGCTGGAATAAAACTGAACAAACAAAATTAAATAAAAATTTAGAAGGAAAAGAAGTTATAGTAATAGGTGATAAGGAATATATAGAAGAAATAAATAGCATAGTCGAAAGAAAGTATAATGTTTCAGAAATATTAAATTGCTATAAGGTAAGTGATATAGAAAGAATTGATAAAGTTTTAGAAAATCATGATAAAGTATTGAAAACAGAAGGTAAAATAGATGTTAAAAACTTTTCACAAAATGCACAAAAAAGAAGAACAATAAAAACACAAATTTAGAATAGCATTACAATATGAAATTATAATTGTCAAGAGATAAATATTCGGAGAATAAGCTGAGATACTTAGAGAACTAATACTTTTACAAAAGCTAAGTGTTTAGGTTGACTAAAAAAAGAAAATGATATAATATATATCCTAAATAAAGAGGTTCGAATATAATTTCTAATGTTGAAAGGAGCATAAAACATAATGAAAAAAGAACTAGAAAATGTAAAAAAGATTTTGAAAAAGTATGGTCAAGAACATTTACTTTTAAAGTATGATGATTTAGATGAGGAAAAGAAAAAAGCACTTTTAGAGCAAATCGAAACAATAGATTTTGATTTAATGAAAAATTTATATGAAAATGCTACAAAACCAGCAAAACTTGAAAGTGTTACTGTTGAACCAATCGAACATGTTGATAAATCAAAGTTAACAGTAGCAGAACGAGAAATGTATGAAAAAAAAGGAATAGAAGCAATAAAATATAATAAATTTGCTGTTGTAACAATGGCAGGTGGTCAAGGAACAAGACTTGGTCACAGTGGACCAAAAGGAACTTTTATTTTTGATACAGAAAAAAATAAGTCAATTTTTGAAGCATTATGTGATACATTAAAAGATGCTTGGAAACAATATGATACAGTTATACCATGGTATTTGATGACAAGTAGAGAGAATAATGATGCAACTGTAGACTTTTTTGAAGAAAATAATTATTTTGGATATCCTAAAGAAGCAATAAAATTTTTTAAACAAGGCGAATTACCAATGATTGGTCTAAATGGAAAAATTTTATTAGATACTGATGGAACAATTAAAAGAGCGGCTAATGGTCATGGTGGAACATTACAATCAATGGAGAAGAGCCAAGTTCTTAATGAAATGAAATCAAATGGAATTGAGTGGGTATTTATTAATGGTGTTGATAATGTTTTAGTAAAACCTGTAGATCCATTATTAATTGGTATGTCTATACATAACAAAGTATTGGGAGCTGTTAAATCAATAGAAAAAACAGATCCAAAAGAAAAAGTTGGTATTTTTTGTAGGAAAAATAAAAAAGTTGGTGTTATAGAATATACAGAAATTTCTGAAGAAATGGCAAATTTAAGAGATGACGATAGATCTTTAGTTTATGGAGATGCAAATGCTATATTCCACTTATATAACATTAAAGGTCTAGAAAAAGTTAGTGAATTAAGTCTTCCATATCATACTGCTGTAAAAAAAGCTAAATATATGGATGAAAACGGAAAAATTGTTGAAGGTGATAAACCAAATGCTTATAAATTTGAAATGTTTATATTCGATTCTTATGAGATGTTTGATGATGTAGTAGTATTAAGAGTTAAAAGAGAAGAAGAATTTGCTCCAATAAAAAATGCTCAAGGACAAGATAGTCCTGAAACAGCTAGAAAATTATATAAAGATTATATGAACAAGGTAGAATATACTAAAAAATATAAAGAATGGTCAACAAGTTCATTATTTGATGAAGTAACAAGAAAAGAATTACTAACAATAGCTGGAAATGAAGAGGAAATAAAAGATAGATTTTATAAAGATTTAGAATTTGGAACAGCGGGGATGAGAGGTGTTATTGGAAATGGTACAAATAGAATGAATATTTATACTGTTACTAAAGCAACTCAAGGATTAGCAAATTATATTTTAAGACAGGGAACAGAAGCAAAAGGCGTAGTTATTGCATATGATTCAAGATATATGTCACCAGAATTTAGTGAAGCTACAGCCCTTTGTTTAAATGCTAATGGTATAAAAACTTACATATTTGATGATTTAAGACCAGTTCCAGAGTTATCATTTGCTGTAAGAGAACTTGGTTGTACAGCTGGAATTATGATTACAGCAAGTCATAATCCACCAGAATATAATGGTTATAAAGTATATTGGGATGATGGAGCTCAAATAGTTGCTCCACATGATAAAGAAATTATTACAGAGGTAAATAAAGTTAAAGATTATTCTTTAATAAGATCAATTTCATTAAATGAAGCAAAGAAAATAAAATTATATAATGTAATTGGAAAAGCAATGGATAAATTGTATTTGAAAGCAATAAAAAAACAAATATTAAATCCAGATGTTATAAACGAGGTAGAAAAAGATTTAACTATAGTATATACACCATTACATGGTACAGGAAATATACCAGTTCAAACAGTTTTAGAAGATTTGGGCTTTTCTAATATTTATGTAGTTCCTGAGCAAGAATTACCAAATGGAAGTTTTCCAACTGTAGATTACCCAAACCCAGAAGATATAAAAGCATTTGATTTAGCATTAAAACTTGCTGAAAAAGAAAATGCAGATGTTGTTTTAGCAACAGACCCAGATGCAGATAGATTAGGAGTTTTAGCAAAAGATAGTAAAACAGGAAAATATATGCCTTTTACAGGAAATATGTCAGGATTATTAATAGCAGAATATATATTATCTCAAAAGAAAGCTAAAAAAATATTACCTAAAAATGGTGCATTAATATCAACAATTGTTTCTTCAAACTTAGCAATAGCAATAGCTAAAGAATATAAAATTGATTTTATAGAAGTTTTAACTGGTTTTAAATACATAGGAGAACAAATTAGAAATTTTGAAAAAACTGGTAGCAATGAATACTTATTTGGATATGAGGAAAGTTATGGCTGCTTAGTTGGAACACATGCTAGAGATAAGGATGCTGTAACAGCAGTTATGATGCTTTGTGAAGCAGCAGCATATTATAAAAAACAAGGATTAACTTTATGGGATCAAATGATTAAAATTTATGAAAAATATGGATTTTATAAAGAAGGAATATCAACTATTACATTAAAAGGTGCTGATGGTGCAGCAAAGATGAAAGAGCTTTTAGAAGGTATTAGAAATAACCCTCCAAAAGA
Organism: uncultured Clostridia bacterium; assembly: GCA_949746285.1. Taxonomy (GTDB): domain Bacteria; phylum Bacillota; class Clostridia; order TANB77; family CAG-508; genus Scatovivens. Next base: position 734 of record CATJZH010000141.1, on the reverse strand, counting down.
AATTGGAGGATATAAAGTAACTAAAATTAGAGATTATAAAAAAGGTACTATTATAGATAAAAAGACAGGAAAAGAATCTGAAACAGGATTACCAGAATCTAATGTATTATATTATGATTTAGAGGATGATAGTTGGTGTTGTGTAAGACCTTCAGGAACAGAGCCAAAAGTTAAATTTTATATGGGAGTTAAAGGCAAATCTTTAGATGATGCTGAAAAGAAACTAAAAAAAGTAAGAAAGTCTATTTTAGAAATAGCTGAAAAATAGAAATAAAAAAAGATAACTATCGAGTTATCTTTTTTTTCGAATACTTATTTCTAGTTTTTCTACCATTTTTATTTGTTCCTTTATAAGTACTTGTTAATGAATGACAGTTTGGACATAATACAGTTAAGTTGTTTTCTTTATTATTTAAATAGTTACCATCAATATGTTCAATTTCCATTAGTATATTAGAGAAATTCCTAATTTTCAATTATATTTTTAGATATAAAAAAGATAAGCATAAAATACTTATCTTTTTTTGGAGCCGCTAGTCAGACTTGAACTGACGACCTACTGATTCATACTACTATAATTTTCATTACCACAAATGTGTTTGTAGTCTGGACTTTCTCTTTACCATAGCTTTTCACCTTAGGTACACCGTATAAAGTCTCTACACTCGAAATTTCTTTCTAGCTCGGGATTAACATATATTTCTACTTAGTCTTCCCCGAATTAGCGGTGTCCA
>CATJZH010000140.1 GCA_949746285.1 uncultured Clostridia bacterium | reverse complement strand
TTAATATTATAACGTTATTATATATATATGATAAAAATATTTCAATAAAAAATTGAATTTTTTCTCATATATTTCTATTGTATCTAAATATTTTTTGCGTTATTATATATTTAAATACAAATATTTTTATTACGGAGGTAAAGAAAAATGGATAATGAAAATAATTTTAATTTTAGTAACGATAATTCTTTTAGAAAAAGTTCTGTAAAAAACTATTCATCAGGAGGATTTGGAAAATCTGTTTTTGTCCCTTTCATTTCTGGAATAGTTGGAGCTACTTTAGTTATTGGTACTTGTTTCGGAGTTCCTACAATAAAAAATAAACTTATGGGAAGCACTATTTCAAAACCAATTACTACATCAACTAGTTCATCTGATTCTAGTGTAAATTTGGTAAATTTATCAGAGTACTCTAACACATCTATTGCTGTAGCAGAAAAAGTATTACCTTCTGTTGTTGGTATAACAGTAACTTTCCCTGTTAATTCAGTCTTTGGAGGTAGCTCAACATCTGATGCTGGAGGATCTGGTATTATTATTTCAGAAGATGGATATATATTAACTAATAATCATGTAATATCTTCAGAAAGCTCTTCATATTATTATGAAATAGGAAAAGCTACTTCTATAAAAGTTAATTTATATAATCAAGAAGAAACTTTTGATGCAACTGTTGTTGGTACAGATACTTACACAGATTTGGCAGTTTTAAAAATAGATAAAACTGGATTAATTCCCGCTACTTTAGGAAATTCTGATAATGTTAAAGTTGGAGAATTTGTTATGGCTGTTGGTAACCCTTTAGGTATGGATTACTCTGTAACTAGCGGTATAGTTAGTGCTGTAAATAGAGAAGTAAATAGTGAGGGTACAGTTTACTATGCTATACAAACTGATGCACCTATAAATTCTGGAAATAGTGGTGGTGCCTTAGTTAATTCTCAAGGAGAAGTAATTGGTGTTAACACATTAAAATTAGCAGGAACAGGAATTGAAGGTATTGGATTTGCTATTCCTATTTCTTCAACTACATCTATTGTTAATCAGCTTATTGAATATAAAACAGTAAAAAGACCTTATATTGGAATCCAAGGTTCTTCAGTTGATACTGCAACAGCTAAAAGATATAACTTACCAGAAGGTATTTATGTAGAATCTGTTGAAGAAAACTCACCTGCAAGTAATGCTGGACTTAAACAGTCTGATATAATTACAAAAATTGAAGGCACAGATGTAAAATCAGTTAATGAATTAAATAAAATCAAATATACTCATAATATTGGTGATACTGTTACTTTATCAGTATATAGAAATAATGAAAATATAGATATACAAATAAAATTGGAAGAAATGCCTGAAGAGAAAGAAGAGACTAATAATTCTAACCAAAATGGAAACCCTCAAGTTCCTGGTTCAATATTTGATTTATTTAGATAAAAGTTTTAAAAAAGGATTTTTTGGAGATTGACTTCAAAAAATCCTTTTTTACTTTTTCTGTTACTATTATCTACTATCTACCAGATTCAATATTCCCTTTTTCTAAAAATCTAGAATCATACTTTGCTATTACTTCATCTAGTGTATCTTTTAAATCTATATCTAATTCATTTGCAATACAAACTAAAGAAAATAAAACATCTCCAATTTCTGATTTAATATTTTCTGTTTTTGAAAATTCTATTTTTCCATAGTCATTACTCTTTAAAATTTCTTTTCCTAATTCTCCAACCTCAGAAACCAAATCTATAAATCTCATTTCTATAGAATTATTTAAATCATACTTTTTAATCATATTATTAACTTTTTTCTGAATTTCTCTCATATCAGACTCTCCTTATAACTTCCTTACTATTACTTTAATTACTATTTCATTATTATTGTTGGCATAAAATCGATATATTCATTAATATTACTTGCTTGAGTTGCCATATAGTTATTTGTTAACTTATCAAAATTAGTTAATTCCTCTCCTAGCCAATCAGGAACTACATAACTATTAGCTTGTTTAACTGATTCATACTCAATTTCTGCTGTACAAACTCCTTCAAAAAAATCATGAAATACATCCAAATCTATTTTTAATTTATCTGTTAAAGGTATTTTATATCTAGTTTTTATTATTGTTCTACCTTCTTTAGCTTTAAGCAATTCTTGATAAATTCTTTCAGGTAACTCAACATTATGTTCTATACATTCAAAGGTCTTCTCAGAAATTCTAGATTTTTTCGAAAAAACGCAACGCATTTCATCGCCTTTTATAAATTTTCTTAATCTGATAGGTGCTCCACCTTTGTTTAAATAAGACTGTTCTATTAGTTCATATTCAAAACTACTTAAATTTTCAGGTAATTCTTTTACCTTATATTTTTTCTCAATTTCTAATTCCTCATTAAGCATATCTAATCTATATCCTTTCATTTTTACTTTCCAAATTATAAATATGTTTCTATTTATCGTTACGATAAGATTCTGGAATATACATATAATACTTTTCCTTATTAAATTCTAAGTTAAGTTCATTTAACAAAATATTATTATATTTATCAGATTTTAAATTATATTCCAAACTCCATAATAACCATGAGTAATCATACCATTTATCACCTAGACCTGAATTATCTAAATCTATAAATCCTGTAAAATCATTCTTTTCATTTACCAAAATATTAGGCAAGCACAAGTCTCCATGAATAAAGTCATTTCCCACATTATCTGTAGATTTAAATGGACATTTTGCATCATCTAAACTTCTTAATATTTTTATTACTTTCACTAAAGTTTTTATTAATAAATCAGGATTATTTATAAATCTTACATCAATTAAACTATAACCATTAATATAAGTTCTTAAATAGTAGCATTTATTATTTTCTTGTGTATAACAAATACTTTTACTGCCTGGTATATTATTTAAATTAAGATAATCCATTGCTTCTTTCTCTCGTAATAATCTTTTTTTATCAATAGATACTTTAAGTATATATTTGTTCTCAAAAATATATACTTCATCTTCACTACGTCCTATTGTATCAATGGTATACTGAAGATTTTTTACATATTTATTTACACTTTCTGGAAACATAGTTTTCCTCCAAATTACCTTCTCAATAAGTTGTATTTGTGCTACAAACCTTTTTAATTTTTCTTCGTAGTTAATATAATCCCAATAGTTGATAAGATAAAAATAATTGGTGCTACCCTAACAAATATCCACTCAAAAGAATGAAAAGCAACACCTAAAACAAGACTTTCAGGATTATTATAATCCCAATTAAAATAAGGACTCTCTATTAAAAACAAAATGATAAAAATTATCATTATAATTATACATAATGAAATTAGTATCCAATGAATTATTTTTCTTCTTGCATTATTCCTTTGTAATAGTTGTAAGTTTATTATCTCTAATTTTTCAGAAATTGCTTTCAAATCATCTACTTTTGACTCTAAAATATCTTCTCCAAGCAAAGTGCTTACTGGTGTTTCAAGAGCCTCTGATATTGAAACTAGCATTTCTGAATCAGGAACTGACAATCCTTGTTCCCATTTAGAAATTGTTTGTCTTACCACATTTAATTTAATAGCAAGTTCTTCTTGCGAAAGTCCTTTTGATTTTCTTAATTGTTTAATATTTTCTTTTAACATTTTTAACAACTCCTTTCTTTATAAAATATTATATAAAGAATCGTCTGTTGCTACAAGCAATGCCTGTTAACATTTAATGTTTATAGTCATAAAACTGCAATTGTAGGTTCTAATCTTCTAATTTTTTTATAACTTTACAAGGATTTCCAACTGCAACACTATTTGAAGGTATATCTTTATTTACCACACTTCCTGCACCTATTACAACATTATCTCCAATAGTTACATTTGGAAGTACAACAACATTTCCACCAATCCACACATTATTGCCAATTTTTATAGGTTTTGCATATTCTAAACCTTTATTTCTTTCTTTATAGTCTAAAGGATGTCCAGATGTATAAAAGGCACAATTAGGAGCAACAAAAACATTATCTCCAAATTGAACTTTATTACCATCAAGTATAACTAAATTATGATTAGCATAAAAATTTTTCCCAATTTCTATATTATATCCATAATCACACATAAAAGGTTGTTCAATATAAAAATTTTCTTCACATTTTCCTAAAATGTCTTTTAACAATTTGGTTCTATATTCTATATTAGCTGGTCTTATATTGTTATATTCAAAACATTTATCTTTTACTGTAATTCTCTCCTTTATAAGTTCTTCATCATAATTAGCATTATATAATTCTCCTAATAACATTTTATCTTTTTCAGTCATATATTTTCCCCCAACAAAATTACAAATAGATACTATCATATAATTATTTATTTATCAATTTCAAAATTATATTAAAATATATTTAAAAAGCACTAAACTCTTTTTAGAATTTAGCACTTTATCTTAAATAACATATGTTAGTTTTGGGACAAAAATGTCCATAAACAAACGTCCCCAAATGGACATTACAATTTTAAAGTTCTTTTACCATTAAGTTTATTTTTTGCTTCTTTTTCATAAATTACTTTGTCTTTATTTAAAAGTGAATATATAAATGATGTAATTGGTACTGTAAATACTACTCCCATACTTCCTGCAACTGCAGATATAATTTCTTCTGCTATTGTTTCTTTATTTAATATCTCAGTTAAGCTCATGTTACATGCCATAAATAATAATATTAGTGTTAATGATCCACCTACATAAGCTAATATAAGAGTATTTGTCATTGTTCCTATAACATCTCTTCCTATATTCATTCCGCTTTTTAATAACTCCTTCCAAGTTATATCTGGATTTTTTATTTTTATTTCATCTAAACTTGAAGCTATTGACATACCAACATCCATACAAGCTCCTAACGCTGATACTATAATTCCTACAAATAATAAATCTCTAAAATTAAAATTTATTGTAGATGCATTTATACTTAATTGTATTGCATCTTCACAAGCTCCTGTCATTTTTGCAATATGATTAAATATTAAAGCTATTATTCCTGCTGTTAAAACACCTCCTAATGTTCCTAATGCAGCTGTTAATATTTTCTTGTTTATACCATCACCTATTATTATAAATGTTCCTATTATTATTAAAGCTATTGTTAATACAGAATTTTTAATTGCATCTTGCCCTCCAAAAATTCCTTTTATCATAACAAAATATATTAATACTATTGTAAACAATAAACCTAAAATAGCTTTTATTCCCTTTTTACCACCTACTAATAATATACTTAGTAAAAACAATAAAAATAGTCCTATTAAATATGGTGCTCTAACTATGTCTAAAACTGTTACTGATATATTTCCTTGCTCGTCTTCTGTAATTTGTACAGATACTTTGTCTCCAACATCTAATTCATATGCCAATATTTTACCATCAATATCATATGATAATATATATTCTGTATCAAATTCTTCTCCTATATAATCTCCTTCTGTTATTTCAACAACAACCTCTTGAATTTTGTCTGTTACTGTTCCTGTTTGTACTTCTTTTACTTCTTTTGTTTCAATAATCTTTCCATATGTACTTACTACAAATTCATCTTTTTCAATTAATTCCTCATTATCGTCTATACTTTCTTCATTTGGTACTACTTCTCCACCTGATGGTGTTTGTCCTTCTGCTTGTTGCACAGCAGGTTGTTCTGCAGGTGCTGTTGCATATACAAACATACTTAAAATATTTATTATTAATAAAAATGTAATAAATACTATACTAACTTTTTTCAATTTTATTTCCCCCCATTAGAAAATTATTACATCCATTTCATTTGTATAATCATTGTTTCCATAAGCATATACTACATATACATATCCTTCCTGTGTTAAGAAGAAAGTAGTAGCTTTTTCTACTTTATATATATCGCTAGATAAATCTCTTTCATATAAATTTCCGAATTCCTCTGCTATTATTCTTGCATTGTTATAAGCAATTTTTATATCGTTATTTATTGTGTTTTGAACTTTATCTACTGTTGTTTCTTTTAGTTTAATTAAATCTGTTAAAGGTAATAATCTTTCTTCTGATATACTATAATTATATGTTTTTACAGAAAGTTTTTCAGATTTTCCTTCTTCCTTTAATGATGATTTTATTGCAATTGATATTATATCTTTATTTATAAAAGAAGCATATGATACAGTATATATTGTATTTCCTTCTGTTCTTCTCATTACATTATTTGCTATATCATAAAATTCTGTTTTTATTTCTGCATTTATTTCTTGTGCTTTCTCTGAATCAATATTCAAAAAAGGAATTTGTGCATTAACACTATAATAGTTTTCATCTTCATTTACCAAATTATAAGTAGTAAATACTAAATTATTATTTTCTGTTCTTAATCTGTCAATACCTGGATTTTCATTTTCACCTACTAAATCATTTATAAATAAACTATTAAAATTCGATTTTAAAGCATCTATTTCTTCAGCATTTTTTTGACTTCCTATATTTATTCCTATCATAAAAGCATCTGTATCTGAATATTTATAGAAGAATTGTGCATATATACCTAAACATAATGCAACTATACAAACTAAAATTAAAGCTATAAAAAATAAATACTTTCTAGCACCATGTAACGAATCAAAAAATCTTCTTATGCTTCTTCTCATTTGAATCTCCTTTATAAAAAACTGCTCATATTATAACATTTATAAATTAAAATATCAATCCATTTTTTAAAATAGCAATCGACATGCCAGTTTGCTATTTTTTTTGATATAATTTAGTTTTTTCAATAAAAATCCATTGACTATAATTTAAAAATATTGTATTATTATTTTTAAAGAATATCTGTAATCAGATACCTTACTAATTAAGAATTAGTAATTTTAAACTAAGGAGAATAATATAAATGATATGTTCAGTATGTAATAAAAACACAGCAGTTGTATTTTTAAATAAAATGGAAAACGGTAAAAAAACTGTTGAAGGTCTTTGCTATAATTGTGCAAAAGAAAAAGGAATAAATCCTCTTGAAGTTTTAGCCAAAAATGCTAACATTTCAAATGAGGAAATTGAAGATATGTCAAATCAATTTGAAAACATATTAAAAGATTTTTCAGAAAACATGAACTTAGAAGCATTAGGAATCAATTCTGAGGAGTTAGAAAATATAGATTTAGAAGATGAGGCAAGCCCTGTAAAAAATATTTTTGGTATTTTTAGAGCTACAAATAATTCAGATAAAAATTCTGAAAAATCAGCTGAGCAAGATAATTCTTCTAATAACAAAACCGTAAAAGTTCAAAAAAAATCTAAAAACAATAAAAAGAAATTTTTAGATTCTTTTGGAACAAACCTCACAGAAAAAGCAAAAAATGGTTTATTAGATGAAGTTATAGGTAGAGAGCAAGAAATTGAAAGAATGACTCAAATTTTAAATAGACGTTCAAAAAATAACCCTTGCTTAATAGGAGAACCTGGTGTAGGTAAAACTGCTATAGCTCAAGGATTAGCTATAAAAATAGCTCGTCAAGAAGTACCTGCCAAATTATTAAACAAAGAAGTATATTTAATAGACATGACAGCAGTAATTGCAGGAACTCAATTTAGAGGTCAATTTGAAGCAAGAATGAAATCGCTTGTTGATGAATGTAAAACATATGGAAATATAATTTTAGTAATAGATGAAATTCATAATATAATAGGTGCAGGAGATGCAGAACACTCTATGAATGCTGCTAATATTTTAAAACCTTCCCTATCTAATGGAGAAATTCAATTAATTGGAACAACTACTTTAAAAGAATATAGAAAATATATTGAAAAAGATTCAGCATTAGAAAGAAGATTTCAACCCGTTTTAGTAGAAGAACCTTCTATAGATGATACAATAAATATTATAAAAGGTATAAAAAAATATTATGAAGATTATCATAAAGTAACAATAACTCAAGACATAATAGAAAAAACAGTCAAAATGTCTGAAAAATATATACATGACAGATTTTTACCAGATAAAGCGATAGACTTAATAGATGAAGCTTGTTCAAAAATAAACTTAAAAAACAAAGCATTATTTGAACTAGAACTTATAAAAAATGAACTAAAAAAAGTTGCTGAAGAAAAAGAAGAAGCTGTCTCTTCTGATTCAATTGAAGAATATCAAAAAGCAGCAGATTTAAAAACAAAAGAATGTAATCTTACAGAACGTATGCAAGAAATAGAAAAAGATTTAAAACCAGCAGTACTTACAGTTCAAGATATAGCAGAAGTGATTGAACGTTGGACAAAAATACCTGTTACAAAAATTACAGAAGCTGAAACTGAAAAATTATTAAATCTAGAAACAAACTTACACAAACATGTAATTTCACAAAATGAAGCTGTAACAGCGGTATCTAAAGCTATTAGAAGAAATCGTGCAGGACTTCAAAGCACCAAAAGACCACCATCTTTCATATTTGTAGGTCCTACAGGAGTTGGTAAAACAGAACTTGCAAAAGCTCTTGCCTATGAAATGTTTGGTAGTGAGGACAACATAATTAGAGTTGACATGTCTGAATATATGGAAAGCCATTCAACGTCAAAACTTATTGGTTCACCTCCAGGCTATGTAGGATATGATGATGCAGGTCAATTAACAGAAAAAGTTAAAAGAAGACCATATTCTATTATACTTTTTGATGAAATAGAAAAAGCTCATAGTGATGTATTTAATATATTATTACAAGTATTAGATGATGGAAAACTTACAGATGCACAAGGAAACACAGTAAACTTTGAAAATACAATAATTATTATGACATCAAATGCAGGTTCTAATTTAAACAATAACTCAATAGGTTTTGGAAATCAAACAATAATGAACAAAGATAAAATGCTAGGTGCTTTAAAAGATTTATTCAGACCTGAATTCTTAAATAGAGTTGATGAAACAATAGTATTCAATCCTCTAACAGAAGAAGAATTATTACAAATAGTCGACCTTTTATTAGAAAAAACTAAAGAGGCCTTAACTAACAAAGAAATTAAATTAGAATTAAACTTAGATGCAAAGAAATATATTGCTTCTAAAGGAACCGATTTAAAATATGGTGCTAGACCTTTACGAAGATCTATTCAAAAACTAGTCGAAGATGAAATAGCTGAAATGGTTTTAAGAGGAGATGTTATTTCAGGTCAAACAATTTATGGATTTATGGATAATGATGTTTTAAAATTTGATGTAAAATAATACTAAGAAGAAGCCTATTAATGGCTTCTTTTTTTATTCAAAATCTTCTATTGCAGAATTTAAATTAGCAATTCCATAAACATATATTCCATCTTCTAAATTATTTATATCATCACTTGTTAAATATTCTTTACTTATATCTGTACTTTTATATAATTTTAAATGCTCATCACTTTCAATATGATAAACTTCTACATTTTCATCATCAAGTTTCAAAACATAATGTTCATCACAAATATTATCTAAATTTTGCGCAAGTACAATATTATTACTACTAAATTCTTCAACTGTCCATTCTGGATATAAGTCTTGCAATTCTGTTTTACTTAAATTTATAGCTTCAGGTGGCAATTCAGAATAATTAAATTTAAAATGTCCACATTCATTATAATATTTTTTCAAAGCAAAACTTGCATTATAACTAACCTTTTCTTCTACTGAAGCAGTTTCAGTAGCAGTATTTAAAATATTAGTTTGACTTTCATCAATACTACTGATATTCTCTTTCTTCCACAAACTTGAATAATAATATCCTATTCCTATAGAAAAAACAAATATTAATACACTATAAAAAAGTATTTTTCTCATATTTTATCACCTATTTGTAGTATGCAAAAAATTGGTAATTTTATTCAATAAATAAAACAATTTAACATTCTAGCAAATTTTTTTAAATTCAAAAGGAATGAGCAGGTATGATTAGCTCACACTTGCTCATTCCTTTTATTGCAGTTTAATTGTATTTGTTGAGGAATTTCTTAACTTCCTCATTAATCTGTAAACCCCACTGCTGTCCATTCAAGTCCAGTGCCTCAATTTCAGCTTTGATAGAATCAACATGCGTCTGTTCATACTCTGCCAAAGCTTTATTGATTTTCTGCTCTGTAGACATCAGGTCATCTAACCTCAGGTCTTTATTACAAAGCTCTTTAATGGACTTAAATTCCTCATCATTTGTGTCAGCAGCAACAGCAAGGTATCCTCTTTCAATTGGGCTTTTTTCATATCTTTTAAACTCAAACGAGCCCACTTTTATAACATACTCACGTTTAAACACAATAGCGTCACTGCCATATGTAATACGTACATAGTCATAATTTTTGAAAGAGTCCTCCTGAATAGTGTATCCAGGCTTCTCTTCTTTGTTGCCTTTTACTTCCCAGGTAGTATACTCTCTCTCAGGAATTTGACCTAAGTCCATGTACTCCTTTGAGGATGGTATTATTATATACTCTTTCCCATCTTTTTCAAAGAAGCAAAGACCTGGGCTATTGTAGCGAGCACCCCACTGAGAAACAGATTCGACGTCACCTTCTGCTATACATTCTGCTTCTACTTTTTTTGTAGTAAAGCGTAACATGTAAGCATTTTCTGTAGTAATTCCCCTGGCAATTCCGAATCCAAAATCCGGAAACGATAACTCCTCACCAACATCAAATGACGCCAGCTGCTTGCCTTCTCTAAACAGAGCATATTGGGTAGAATCTTTGTACTTACCTAATGTGCAATACTTGGAATTTCCAATGTATTCTACATTTTTAGGCAAATCGACATACATTCCTTCGCCAAACCTTCCAGTCTGTACGCCGTTATCAGTCTCACAGATCTCCGTTATTTTTCTATGATAAGTATCTGTTCCATAAACTACATACTTACCATTTTTTTTCTGGCTTATGACTGGGTCCTTTATGGAAAACCCGTGCCAATTGCCCGTGACGTGGTCTCTTTCTTTTTTGGTATAAAATTTATCTTTTCCTAAAGATACCACTATTTCCTCTTCGATGCGGTTGTCTAAATAGTCCTCAACCGTATTGACTTTAACACAAAGATCTTCTGCTTCTGCTGCACTTACCCGGCAAGGATAAAATAAAAACACCATTGCCATCACTACCACTGTCATTGCCACCTTCATCGTCTTCTTCATTTCCTTCATTTTCTTTTCTCCTTTTTTTTGCTTTTTCCACTGCAACTTTTGTTAGTCTAAAACTACTGACTAACGGTTAATAAAACATCTGTCTTATATATTATACCATATTATGTAACCTTTTTCAAGTATTCTTAAAGTAATTCACATAACTCATGTGGGAGAACTCTTACAACGAAAAATTAATTGATATTCTACTTAAAAAATAATAGATAAAATATTGTATTTTCCATTTTTATCTACTTTTATATCTATTTCACCATTTTTATCTGTTCTATAAATTTTTATATTTCTACTTTTTAATCTTTCAATTACTCCATTATTTGGATGTCCAAATTTATTATTTTTACTTACACCTATAAGAGCTATTTGTGGTTTTACTTTTTCTATAAAGGTTGGGCTACTAGAAGTTTTTGAGCCATGATGTGCAATTTTTAAAATGTTTGAATTCAATTTATTTGTATTTTTATAAAACTGTACTATTTTTTCTTCTGATTCTTTTTCAATGTCTCCTGTAAATAGCATTGAAAAATTTTTATATATTAACTTACATACTAAAGAATTATTATTTAAAGGATTTTCTTGTACCATCTCTCCCTCAATTGGCCATAATATATCTATATAAACTTCCTTTTCTATTTTCAATTTATCTCCAGATTTTACTACTTTTATTTCTATTTTTTTCTCTTTAGCAATTTTTATTAAATCTTTCAATTGATCGGATTCTTTACTTTGTAGCCCTAGTATAATCTTTTCTACTTTTAAGTTTTCCAAAATAGCAAAACATCCTCCAATATGGTCACTATCTGCATGGGATATAATCATATAATCAATTTTTCTAATTTTTCTATCTAACAAATATGGTAATACCACTTTCTCTCCATAATCATATTTATCCGTATTTCCTTCTCCACCATCAATGATTATATTTTTTCCACTTGGAGTATAAATTACTGTACAATCCCCTTGACCAACATCTACAAAATATATTTCTAAATTTTTATTTATTGGATTTATAAATATAATTAAAGATATAATTATTAAAATTTTAAAATACTTCTTAAAATATTTAAAAAATATTTTTTTTACATTTTTTAAAAGAATAATTTTAAAAAATAGTTTTTTTCTTCTTTTAAATAAATATATAATTAATAAAATAAAAAAATAATAAATAAAAAAACACAGAATATTAGG
>CATJZH010000139.1 GCA_949746285.1 uncultured Clostridia bacterium | reverse complement strand
TAAAATTAGATATTTATTATAATTTAAAACTTTTATTTTTGTATCTGCTACTATTTCTTTGTAATATTCAAAAATTTCTTTTGTTTCACTATTATTTTCTACTACTACTATTTCATAATTATTATAAGTTGTTTTTTCTAAAATTGAATTTATACAAGCTTTTAATGTATCTTTTTCATCCTTGCTTGGAATTATAATGGTAATTTTAGGATTCCCAATTATTTCATAATCTATATTATAAGTTCCTGAATGAACTCCTTCTGAAACTTTACCTTTTAATCCTATTCTTTTTAAGTGTTCTTCCACCGCTTTTTTTCCAGCTAATATAGCATATGGTTTAGCCTCAGATGTCATTGCTGTAGAACCTTTATGAATTCTCCAATGGTACAATACTTTTGGTATATGAACTATTTTTTTAGCTTTTTCAGTTGCTCTTAAAATAATATCATAATCTTGTGCTCCATCAAAATTAGCTCTAAAACCACCTATTTGTTTTAATAATTCTTTTTTGAATACACTGTAATGGCAAATATAGTTATTAGCTCTTAAAGTATCTGGTGCATAATCTGGCTTAAAATGAGGTGCATAGTATGGTTCATCAATAAAATGAAATTTATCTTCATCTGTATATATAAAATCTACATCTTTTATTTCATTTATAACTTTTACAATTTCATACAATGCACTAATATCTAGCATATCATCATGGTCTAATAATGATATATAATCTCCTGTTGCCATATCTATTGCTGCATTTGTATTTTCAGCAATTCCTTTATTTTCACCTAAAAATTTATACTTTATTCTTTTATCTTTTGAGCACATATTTTTTATTTCTGTAAGTTCTTTTTCACTTCCATCTGCTAAACAAAGTTCCCATTTTTTATAAGTTTGACAATGTACTGTATATAAAAGTTCTCTAAAAAATTCTGTATCTGTATTATAAAGTGGAATCACTATACTTATTTTTGGTCTTTTCTTAAATCTAGTTTTTTGTTGTTTCTCAATTTCTTGGTCTGTTGGCTTATTTGCTTTTATCCACTTTTCGTAATCTGTATAGTCTTCATCTTCTATTTCACGTTTTAAATCTTTTTCATATTTTAAATATTCCCTATGATCAATTCCTTTCCAATATTCTGCTGTTTCATCATCAGTTAATTTAAAATAATTTTCAACTTTTTTCTTATATTTCTTTTCTGTTTGTTTTTTATCGTATTCTATTCTTCTCTTTCCACCTGGTGGCATTATTCTATCAATAAAACTAGCACCACTTTTAGGATTAAGTACCCATGATAAAATTCTTATTGGTTTAGTAATTTTCCAAGAAAGAGAACTTGATATTCCTCTTAATTGATTTGCATAATTTATAAGTTCTACATCTTTATCTTGTACAATCTTTGTTAAATCTTGTATTCCTTTTTTATATTCTTCAGCATTGTTTTCTAGATTTTCAATATGTTCATTTGCTAATTTTAGTCTTTCTTTATAATTTACTAAAAGATCTCTAGTGTTTCCTGTTTCTCTTACTGTTTCTAAGTGTAAATTCCATATATCTTTATCTACAATATCTTCTTGAATTTTATTTTCTAATTGCTTAAAATATTGCTCGTATTGTTTTAACTTTAAAATATCTAATATTTTGTCTATGTTTTCTACACTTCTTAATTCTGTAAAATATATTATAGCTCTATATAATATAAATTCTATTGGAACATTTTCTTTAGACCATTCTTGGTCATATGCATAAATTTTATCTTCTTTTACTAAACAATTTTGAAATATTAAATCTAAAATACCTGCTTTTGCAAAATGTAACTGAGATTTTAAATTTGTAGGAAGTTTTATTTCATATTCGTCAAAAACATTTTTTCCTTCTATTTTGCTAACTACTAATTTTTCCAAAATATTTGTTTTAAAATTCATTATTTCTTCTATTAGTTTATCTAGTCCGTTATTATAATAAATTTCCATAAGAACTTTATCAAATGATTTAGCATTTTCTAAAAACTTGCTTTCAATTTTTCCGTCTTTATATTCTCCTAAAACTTCTATTCCACTTTCTTTTAATGCCTCTATATTTTGGGCTGTTTTTTCTAAATGTTCTAAATTCTCTTTGTTATCTGCATATTTATATACAACTTCATCCTTTATAATTGTTCTTATTCTGTAGTCTTTTTTTCTTGTAATTCCAAAACTTACAAAGTTTATATCTTCAAATTTTTCATTGTTTGAAATTTCTATAAAAAATGAATTTGCAAAAAATGGAAATTTATCTTTATCACACACTAATATTTGTTTATATGCTTCTCTTTCTGAAAAATTTAATGTACTTTCTTTTTTTGCAAATGTTAAATCTCTTGCATCTATACTTTCATTATCTGGCATAAATTTATCTGTAAAAATAACATTTGTTAACTTATAATCTGGTAATGGATAGTAAAATTTAAACTTAAAATCTAAACTTTTTAAAGTATTTTTTATTTTAGTAATACCAAAAACATTTTCCTCTGTTTTAGTAATTGAAGAATATGCTGTTAGATTTTGATTTACTTCTTCTCCTATCCAATATTTCATACCAAATTTATTTTGCATTGCTAAAAGAATTTTTCCATTTTCTTTTAATAAATTTTTAGCTTTTTTTAATAATTCTAATATTTCATTTTCGTTTATTATTTTTTCAAAAATTCCTATTAAAACTATGTAATCATATTTTTCTAAGCTTGAAAAATTATTGAAAAATTCTTTAATAGAAATAGTTTTTACATTTTCTGTTTTTTCTTTCAATTCTGCTACTATTTCATTATCGTTTTCAATTTCTAAAATAGTTTGGTCTTTTTTTATAGGATACCAAGATATTATATTTCTTTTAAATTGAGATAAAAGCTCTTCCATATTATTTTAACATAGCCCTATATAAATTTAGATTTTTAAAGGAATCTATAAACCTAGTCTACTTTTTTTATATTTATCTTTGAATCTAATCTTACTATTCCAACAGTGCTTTTTGTTGTAATTATTTCTACTAATAATGCATCATACTTTCTATTTAAAGCTTCTAATTCACCTTTAGCATTATATTTTGTACAGCTAAAAGACAAGGTATATTTTCCTGGAGCTATTGGAAGCTTCTGCACAAATTCTACTACTACTACATCTCCTTTTTTATAAGTTCCTGTAGCTATTTTTTCTATATTAGAATTAGTTCCCGTAATATCTTTGCCGCTAAAATCTTTTAATGTAACTGTAAATATTGGTTCTTTTATATCTTTATTAAATTTTATTTTTGATTTAAAAGTAATAGTATCGCCATTATCAAACATATTTACAATATTTCCATCTTTATCAAACACTCCATAGTCTATTACTTCTGCTTCTTTATTTCCATATTCTATCATATTGGGATTCTGGTTCATTCTGTCTTTCCAAGTTTCACTATCATTTTCTATATATGTTTCATTACTCATTTGATCTATTACTTGATGTTCTTCTGATTTTTTTTCTTCATCTGGATCTAATCCAACAATTATTTTTTTATATCTATTAACTCCATCTTTTACGGAACCGTCAAATGTTTTTCTACCATTTTCCAAAATTATTACTCTATTGCAATTAGTCATAACATCATTTATATTGTGAGTTACAAAAATAATAGTTTTTCCATCATTTTTAAATTGTTCAAACTTTTTAAAACATTTTAATTGAAATGCCATATCACCAACAGATAAAACTTCATCAACAATTAATATATCTGGTTCAACATTTATTGCACATGCAAAAGCAAGTCTTGCAAACATACCAGATGAATATGTTTTTACTGGTTGAGATAAATGTTCTCCTATATCTGCAAATTCTATTATTTCTTTTTCTTTTTCTTTAATTTCTTCATCAGATAATCCCATAACTTGTCCATGCTGATATATATTTTCATATCCTGTTAAATCTGGATTAAATGCAGCTCCAAGTTCTAGTAAAGAACTAATTTTACCATTAACTTCTAATTTTCCTGATGTTGGTATAACAACACCAGTAATCATTTTTAATAAAGTAGATTTTCCAGCGCCATTTTTTCCTAATATTCCTAATACTTCACCTTTTTTAATTTCCAAGTTCAAATTATCCATTGCTCTAAAAGTTGAATGTTTTTGATACTTAGGAAGTATAGCCTCTAATAATCTATCTTTTTTATTTGAATACATTTTATATTCTTTTACTAAATCAGAAATTCTAATTACTGTATCTGTACTATCCATATTAAATCCTTTCGTGCCCAAAACTAACGTCCCTTATTGGTCATCTTAAACAAAATTCTAGCTACTATTGGCATATTTAAAATTACAAAGTTTTGCATTTTATAACTAAAGCTTTCATATTTATAAAGTTTGAAAAATAAACTCCAATTTTTAAAATTAATATTATTCTTCTTTTCTAGCATTTCATAATATCTCAATGCTTTTTTATTTAATTTTTTTATATCTTCTTTTATAAATTTGTCTTCGTTTTCTATAAATACTTTAAAATGTTCTTTTTTTACTGTTATAAATAGCTTTCTTATTTCATTTAATGTTTTTAGCTCTGCCGATTTTTTCTTTGAACCTATTTTATTGTTTTTATGTTGTCTGTACATAATTAATGGTTCTTCTATATATGTAATCTTTCCTTTTTGACTAATTATTAATGGAATCCAATAATCGTGAAGCACATATTTACTTGTATTTGGTAATGGTAAAAAACCTTTTATTAAACTTTTTTTTGAAATTATTGTGCATCCTGTTACAAAATTATTAAATATTAACTTTTGGAATTTTTAAAATTTTTTTATCTTTTTAAAAATCCTT
>CATJZH010000138.1 GCA_949746285.1 uncultured Clostridia bacterium | reverse complement strand
TGTTATTAATTAATATAACTAATTTTATATATTTTTATAATTACAAAAAACTTTGAAATCTAAAAATATATTAAGAAAATTTTAAGTTTTCGTTAACTTTTTCTTAATAAGTTTCTTTTATAATAAATTTATCTTCAAAATAAACAAAAGAATGGAGAAAACTATGAACAGAGTTCAAAAGAAAAAGAAAAAAATTAAAATATTTAGAATAATTTTATTATTATTTTTTATTTTTCTTATAGCTCAAATTTATTCTAAATATAATTATAAAATTTCTAAGTTTGTTACTAATATATTTACCACTTCTAATTACAAAATTATAAAGCAAGACCAAAATTCAAATTACTCTGGTGTTGGACAAGAACAACTAAAAAATAAAGACGGATATTTTACTACTTTTACTACTACTGGCAAAAATCCTAAAAAGTATATTGAATTTAAACAAAATGGAGATAGTAGTTGGAGCAAAAATACATATTGGGGTGGAACAATGGAAGATAATGGATGTGGAATTACTGCGATGTCAATAGTTTTAAGTGGCTATAATAAAAACTATACTCCCGAAGATTTAAGAAAAAAATATTACCCTGTTTTGAATTATGAAAATTTTTCAAAAGAATTATCTGATACTTTTGGAATTGAAAATTCTGATTTTTATTATGATAGTATTCATCGCTCTGAACAAAATATTACTGAACATCTAAAAACAAATAAGCCTATAATAATTTGTGTTTGGAATGAAAATTCAAACAATCGTTGGACTAACAAATCTCATTATATGGTTTTACTTGCAGCAGATGAGCAAGGTATGGTTTACGTTTCTAATCCTAATGGCTTAGAAAATGATAGTAAAAGCTCTGGCTGGTATGATTTTGATGAGGTACTACCTTACATTGCTAAAATTCTCTATATAGAGGAATAAAAAATGAATTTATTTTAAATTATATAAACCTATATTAATATAAGTTAATGAAAGTTTCGCCTTGAAAATAATTGAAGTAGAATTTTTTATACATTTTATGGAAATCGTTCACCTCTGGTGAAAGGGTACCATAAAATGCTATTAAAAATTATATGATAATTATTTGAACTAGAAACTGTAATGAACTTATATAATATAGGTTTATACTTAACTTTTTAAGAATTAAATTTATTTCTTCATTCCTTTTGCACCTTTGACTCCACCTTGCATAGCCAAGATATTTTGGTCATAAGAGAATGTTAATTTTTCTTTGTCTCTATGTCTTTTTATTGCTATTTCTATAATTTCATCTAATTCTTTTTCAAAAGTTTTTCCACTTGCTTCCCATAAATAGAAAGACAATGCTCCTGGAATAGTATTTATTTCGTTTACATATACTTTATCTGTTTCTAAATCTATTAAGAAGTCAACTCTTGAAACTCCACTACATCCTAAAACTTTAAATACTTCTTTTGTTAAGTTTTGAATTTCTTCTGTTTTTTCTTTGCTTATATCTGCTGGAATTTTCTTATTTCCAAATTCATTTCCAGAAGATTTAGTAGCTGTTTTTTGAGGTCCAAATTTTATAGTTGAACCTTTTCCTCCACCTATTGTTCCACCTTTTGATTTTCCATCACCTATATATTTGTCTGTATAACTTAATATTTCATCTGAAAAGAATGGTTCTTCACAAATTGAGGTTTCTACTTCTGTTAAATTTCCAATTGCAGAACAATTAATTTCTTTTAGTTTCTCTACTGCTTTTTCTACAATAATCCTATCTGCAAATTCCATTGCAAATTCTATTGCTTCTTCTAATTCAACTCTATTCCTAGCCTTTTTTATTCCAACACTTGAACCTAAGTTTCCTGGTTTTACTATTACAGGATAGGTTAATTCATTATCTACTTTATCTAATATTTTTTCTTCATCTTTTATGTATTCGATTGAATAAAAAGAAACAAAATCAACAACTGGAATTCCTGATGCTTTTAAAACTTTCTTTTGCAATATTTTATCCATACCGATACTTGATGCCATTATATCTGGTCCTACAAAAGGTATTCCAAGTAATGTAACAAATCCTGCTATTGTTCCATCTTCACAATTTGTTCCATGAACTATAGGAAACGCAACATCTATTGTGTTTAGAACTCTTTTTCCTATTAATGGTGCTGGTGTTCTTATAACTTTTACAGCTTCTCCATCATTTATAACTGCTACTTTATAGCATCTTTTTAATAAAACATCCATATCTCTAAAAGAATATAAATCTAATAAATCATCTCCTGTATACATTACACCATTTTTGGCAATATATATAGGAACAATTTCATATTTTTCTGGATTTAAACTAGTTATTGCTTGATTCATAGTTATTACAGATATTTCATGTTCAACTGAGCTTCCTCCAAAAAAAACTCCTACTTTTATTTTCATTTATTTTATCTTCCTTTCAAATTATCTTAAAATTATAAATAGTTATCAGGTAAATCGTTCTCTAAAAGAACAACACTATCATTTGTTATAATAGAATTCATTTTGCTTAAAGCTTCTTGCAAATTTTGTGCAATAAATATTTGAGACTCTGGGTAGCCTTTTTCTTTAATTCCATTATAAATTGGTGCTGCTTGATCAGGTCCAACTAATATTATAAAGTCACAGCTATCTGCTGCTTCTCTTCCTAAACCTTTATTTATTTCTATTGCTCTATCGCCTAATTCAACTATACCTGGTGTTATTAATATTCTTTTTTTATGTTCAAAAGATTTTAATACTTCTAATGCCATTTTAGCACCCTTTATGTTTGAATTATAAGCATCATCAATAATAATACTTCCATTTGGATTTTGTTTTAATTCTAATCTATGTGGTACTGGTCTAATATATTTTATTCCCATTTTTATCTCTTCTTCTGTTAGTCCTAATTTGTCTGCTATTGCTATTGCACCTACAATATTTAAAATATTCAAACTTCCAAGAAGTTTTGTTTTTACATTTATCTTATTTTTGTTTGGTATTACAACATCAAATGAAGAACCTCTTTCTGTTATATTTAAATTTGTTGCATAATAATCTGCTTCACTTGACAAGCCAAATTTTATCATATTTTTAGTAATCTTAGATTTTCTAATATTTTCATCTTCCCAATTAACAAAAGCTATACCATCTTCTGGCAAACTATCTACTAATTCCAATTTCGTTTTCTTAACGTTATCCAAAGATTTAAAAGTATCTAAGTGCTGAGGTCCAACAGCTGTAAGTATTCCATAAGTTGGATTTACTATGTCTGTAATTTCTTTTATATCTCCTACATATTTTGCTCCCATTTCGCATACAAATAATTGATGCATTGGTGTAAGCTTTTCATTTATTGTTCTTACAACTCCCATTGTTGTATTATAACTTTCTGGTGTCATCAAAGTATTATATTTTTGTGAAAGTATGGTATTTACTACATATTTGGTACTTGTTTTTCCATAGCTTCCAGTAATACCTATTACTTTAAGATCTGAAACTTCTTTAAGTTTCTTCTTAGCTTTTCTGCAAAATCCTCTTCTTATACTTTTCTCTATTGGTCTATTTATAAGACTAACTATATAAACAAATACATATGCAATTACTGTACAAATATTTGCTACTATCATTACATATTTATAATTTAATATATTAGCACAAACTGCTAATACAGCAAACAAAATTAAATATGTAGTATAAACTCTTCTTATTCTTGCAGTTACTACAAATGGCTTTTTTTCTTTTTTCTTTTTAAATATAAATATTAAATATAATAAAGCTAAAGCTTCTACCATAAGGCCTATTGTATTTACTGTTTCATTATTTATAATAAATAATATTGTTGGAACCAATAATACAATTAGTGCTCTTAAATTTAATACTTTATTTAAATATCTTTTCATCCATACAGCATATCTATCTATATAGTAGTTTTCTAATTGAAGAATATGTAATCCATGTCTAGTAACTCTATAAAAATATGCTAACATTAAAATTAAATTAAAATTTAATAAGATACTTTCCATTTCCATTAGCACTTCCCCTTTTATTTATCGTTTTTAAAAAATTCATTTAACACACTATTTACGTTATTTATGTTTTCTAAATAAGAAAAATGTGTTGCACCTGCATACTCTATTAATCCTGCATCTGGTATTAGTTTTTCCATTTTTCTTCCATCACTTATTGGTGTTGCTGTATCTAAACTTCCCCAAAAAAGTAATGTTGGAACGCTAATCTTTGGCAATAAATAAGTCAAATCTTCATTTACTATTATTTTCATAGTTTCTTTTAAAACATTTGCTGATGATTTATAATCTTCTGATCCAACTTTACTACGCAATTTTTCTTTAAAAGCTTTTATAGATTTAGTATTTGGCAATAAATTCAAGAAAAATTTTCCTGTTTTATAAAATGCAACTTTTAAATAATATTTTAAAGTTCTTTTTTCCTTTATACCTGCACTATCTATTAAAACTACTTTTCTAGGTTTTACAATACCTCTTCCAACTGCATTTATAATTATTCTTCCTCCATTTGAATGACCTATTAAAATTGGATTTTCTATTTTAAGTTTTTCTACAAACTCTTTTAAAAAATCTCCAAAGTCATCAGTTTTTAATGGATGTTCAGGCAAATCACTTTTTCCAAAACCAATAACATCAACTAAATATACTTTAAAATTTCTACTTAGATTATTAGCTATAGGTCTCATTGTTTCCAAAGTTGCAAGCCACCCATGCAATAAAATCACAGGATTTCCCTCACCTAAAACTTCATAATATATATTACAGTCATTTACTTTTACTTGCAATTTTTCCTCCCATATGTAAATTTTATTTACTATAATTTATTCAAATTACCAGTTTTTGTTACTAGTATTATATTATAACAATATTGTAACAATTTCAAGACTATTAACTCAAAAAGTGACCAATTGGGGACGTTTGTTTTTGGACATTTTTGTCCATTTTTATACGTATGTTATTAAACATCTGTCCCTAAATGGACAAAAATGT
Source organism: uncultured Clostridia bacterium (assembly GCA_949746285.1). Taxonomy (GTDB): domain Bacteria; phylum Bacillota; class Clostridia; order TANB77; family CAG-508; genus Scatovivens. The sequence continues at coordinate 16,763 of CATJZH010000138.1, read as the reverse complement.
CCAAAAACAAACGTCCCCAACCGGACACTAAATTGTTAATGTTCCTCCTGGTGTTTCTAGTATTACTAGTATATTTTCTTCTTTTCCTGTTTCTACATTTATATAAACTAAAAATTCTCTCTCTCCTATTTTACCTTTGAATTCATAACAAGGAATTTCTGTTTTCCATTCTGTAGGAATTATGGCCATATTTTCAGATAATATTTCTAATTTTTTATTCAATTTAGATTTCGCTTCTTCTATAGAAATCTTTGGTTCTACATATATTCTTTCTTTATGAGAATTTAAATATCCTGTGGCCTCTATTCCTAAAACTTCTCCATTATCTAAAGCTACTCTTACTTTTATTAGGTCAGGGTAAACAATTACTCCATTATCATTATATGCATAATTTATTGTTACCACATTACCTTGTTTAACAAAATAAGTTTCTTTCATGTTTTTGAAACCTTTACTATCTAAATAACTTTTTCCTATTTCATTTGCTTCTTCTTGTGATAAATTTTCTGTTTTTACTTCTCTATCTAAATCTGTTTCTACAATGTGTGCACCTTTTTTAGATACCATTATGCTGTATTTATCATCTTTATTTTTTAGTTTTACTGAAAAATCATATGATGGAATATTAGCGTTTTCTAAAAATGCATTAGACTCTATATTCTCAAAATCATCTCCGAAAAATTCCTTTACCTTATTTCTTGCTTCTTCTTCACTTATATCATCACCTGTTAAACCAACTTTTTCGGCTTTTTCTACATGGTCTGAATATGCTCCATCATAAATCAAGCCTTCATATTCATTTAAATTATCATCAATATTCGAAAAAACACTCACACTATCAACAGATTGTGCAAATTTAGTACCTGAATTTGTTTTTAAACTATCCCAGCTTATTTGCCCACTATAAATTTCCTCTGATAATTGATTTAATGTATTTTCTAAATCAATACTATATTTATACATAGTTTCCAAATTTTTGAAATCATCATCAGTTAAACTTTCTCCATTTATATTTTTTCTAGATAATGAGTATGAATAATCACTCACTTGATTTAGAAATTTAGCTGTTTGTGAAAGTCCTTCATTCTCCAAAGACACTCTTGACAAATAAACTATTGCTAAATTTGAATCTCTCCAAATTTGTGTTAATGTTTGCGCTGAATGTTCTGGTCCACTAGAAATCATTGCCTTTGCTAAATAGTTTTCAACACTATTCACATAATTCACTAGATTACTAAAAGCCTCTGTATAGTTATTATTATTTGTATTGTTATATTCTTCTCTTAATTTAAACGCATAGTATCCTGTTATAATTGTAAGAATTAGTAAAACACCAACACAAATTTTTAACCAATTTCTTTTTTCCATTTTAATTCTATTCCTTTCTTATTTCACTTGAAGGCATTCATTTGACTGAAAGTTTTTATTTTTCAGACTATCTCCTCCATAATTTTTTCTTATTTTTTCCAAATTTAGATAAAATATACTCTTAAAATTTTATTAAACTGTACTAAGTCAATTGTATTTTTTAGAAAATAATGGTATAATTTTTCCAATTTGAAAGGAATTTAAAATATGAAAAAAATATTAATATTTTATGGTTCATATGGTGGTGGCCATGTTTCAGCAGCCAAAACTATAAGTTCCTATTTGGAAAAAAACTATGCAGAAAAAGTAGAAGTACAAATTGTAGACTGTATTGAATATATAAATAAATATATAAATAAGGTATCAACAGAAGCTTATAAAGAACTTGCTAAAAAAGCTCCTTGGGCTTGGAAACATGTTTATAAAAATTCACAAACAGGTGCACTTTCGCATATAAGTAATACTACAAATAAACTAATGTCACATAAATTAAATGCACTTTTACAAGAATTTAAACCCGACTTAATTATTTCTACTCATCCATTTTCTAGTCAAATGTGTGCTATTTTAAAGCAAAGGAAAAAAATAAATTGTAAAATCGCAACTATACTTACAGATTATCATATACATGCTCAATGGCTAGTTTTATACAAATATATTGATTATTTCTTTGTTGCAAATGAACAAATGAAAATGGATATGATTTCTAAAGGGGTAAGCGACCAAAGAATTTTTGTTACTGGTATCCCTATTTCTGATAGATTTCTAATGAAATATAATAAAAATAATATTTTAAAAGAATTTAACCTTTCGCCAGATAAAGAAACTCTTCTTTTTTTTGCTGGTGGCGAATTTGGACTTGGTAGAAGAACCACATATACTGTTCTAAAAGTTTTAATAAAACTTTTCCGAGATTTGCAAATAATTGCTATCTCTGGAAAAAACAAACGTATGAACAAAAGTTTTAAAGATTTAGTAAAAAATTCTAAATGCGAAAATAGAGTAAAAATACTAGAATATACAAATAAAGTTCCTGAGCTTATGAGCATTTCTTTAGGTGTTATAACTAAAGCTGGTGGACTTACTTTAACAGAAGCTTTAGCTTCAAATTTACCTATTGCAATAATAAATCCTATTCCTGGTCAAGAAGAAGAAAATGCAGAATATTTAGTATATAATGGCGCGGCAATTTGGATAAAAAAAGGTGATAGTATTGTCAGAGTTTTAAAATATATATCTAGAAATCGTGAAAAATTACAAGAAATGAAAAACAAATCAAAAGCTCTTGCAAAACCGAATTCAACATCTGATATATGCAAAATTTTGCTAGATGAATTATAAGAACAAATAAATTTAATATGAACAATATAATAAAGCTGGCAAGCAACTCTCACAAGTTACTGCCAGCTTTTGTGTGATTAAAACGTATAATAGAACTCCTGGAAAAGCTCCATGTTTTTTCTTATTTCATACATTTTGCCTTCAATTACAACACTTTCAGCAACGCCGATGTTCATCAGTTGGTTGCTGTTTGTGTGCATTGATGTAAATCGTCGCCATTTCCATCTTAAAATCGGTCTGTCTTCCCAATAATACGAAAACACGCCAATTGTATGTTTTTTGCAGAAAATCTGGACTACAATTCCCCTTGAATTTGAATATCCATCAATTCTTTTTGCGGGGCTTATGTAATCCTCGATTATTCCATTCGTCATCTCGTTGGCAACTTTTTCAAATTCTAACCTTGTTTCACTTCCAGAATCCAGAATATACATCTTATTATATTCTCTTAAAAAAGAAACTACATTTTCTGGAAGTTCGTACCTGCACTTCCGCATGCTCACACCTCCTATAATATTGGTATGGATATTATACCATTTTTGCTATATTATGTCAACGAGTGCAGTTGATTCTTAACATTAAAATTCCTACTCTAATAAAGAATAGGAATTCATTTTTACTTTCTTTTAACTATTTTACTTACAATAATTGTCATATCATCTTGAACTATACCATAACTATTATCTATTGCTTCTGCTAAAATTAAATCTGCAATTTTCTGTACGTTATTTGTAGTAACATTTTTTAGAAATTCTTCAATCCAGTCTAATCCTTCATCACATTTAGAATCTAGCACGCCATCGCTACACATTACTAAAATGTTTCCATCTTCAACATCAATTGTTTGTGATTTTAGTTCGATATCATCTACCATACCCACTGGTAAGTTTTCAGATTTTACTTTTTTTATATTTTTTTTATTTTTTATATAAGTACTACAAGCAGCATTTTTTAATATTTGAACTTTACCAATAAATAAATCTAATACAGACATATCTAACGTTGAAAACCTTTTAGAACCTCCTAAATAATTTATTCGTGAATTTATCATTTTAACAGATTCTTCATTATTAAAACCTGCAACTAACATTTGTTTTATTAATCTTAAACTTAATTTGCTATATTCCCTTGCCTTTTCTCCACTACCCATTCCATCTGCAATTGCAAGTAGATACTTACCATCAGCCAATTTTATTTGAAGACTGCAGTCTCCAGAAATTTCACTATTATCTTTAGTTATTTTGGCACTTCCAACTTGAAGAACAAATTTATCCTCACTAGAATAAACTTGATAATATTCTTCTTTTTCTTCATCTTTTCTTTCTCTTTGTAATACTATTTTAGTACCAATACTTTTAGAAATAATGTCAGCAATATTTATCATTATTTCTTTTTCTTTAACTCTATTATCATTATAACTAAATTTAAGTTCAACTATATATTTCTCATTTTTAAGCTTTTTAATTTGACAGTTTTGAACATTTATGTTTTTACTTTTTAATAAAAAAGTAATTTCTTTTTCTTTACTAGAAAACTCGCTTTTAGGCTTAACAACTATTTCTTCTGCACATTTATCAATAACTTTTACAACACCTTTTAAATTTTCATTCATTGATCTCATAGTGCTTTTTCTTTCTTCTTCTTTGGCTCTATTTATTTGAAAAATTTTTAATGTTCTATTTGCAATTTTTACAACTTCTTGTAAATCATTTTTAATATTAGCATCTTGCATAACAACATAATTATTGTGATTTTTTAGTATTTCTACTAAATCTTTATCTAATAAAATTTCATTTTGAATTAATACTTCACATATATCTTTTGCTATTCCTGTATTCTCATTTGAAACTTCTTCATAAAACATATTTATTTTAATTTCTTCAATATTGTCTAAAAAATCTTGTATAAAACTTTCTTTTGTCGCAATTTCATCTTTACTTGGAGTTATCATTAATTCATTAAACATTTCTGAAAGAGTTTTTAATTTTTTAGAAACTTCCTCATTTTGTTGTTCTAATCTTCTTTCTCCAGTATTATCTAGTAACTTATCTTTTCCAAAAAGATCTTCTATTTCTATTTTTACTTTTTTGGGAACTAATAAAAGTCCTATTGAAGCAATGAATATCTCTCTAAAATAGATTATCATTGTAGAAGCACCTCTAACCCAATATGTAAGAATTGCATTTCCTAATAAAAATCCTATTATAACTCCTACTTTTCCAAACTTATTTAAAACACCAGATAGGATTCCAGAAATTGCAAACATTGAAATTTGTACAAAGCTTGTTCCATCTACAAAACTAACTGCTAGTCCAATAGAAATACCTGAAACAGCCCCTATTAACATTCCATTTTTCCAGCCTAATACCATTATCATGAAAATCATTATTATATTGCTTATATTTAATGAAAATACATTTACATTATTAAATGCTAAACTTGCAAGAGAAATAATAAGAACACCAGCAATTAATTCCTCTATTGTAAAAGCTTTTTTCTCATTAAAGTTTTTTATACTAGCTAGTCCATTTACAAAAATTTTATAAAAAACATAAACAATAGCTGAAGAAATTGCAGCCATAAAAACATCATATAATAAAAATACTCCAATAAAGCTTTTTACTAATGAAACTGCAAAACATGCAAAAAACAACTTGCTTCCTGTTTTTACAATTTCATTTCTTTCTTCAACAGCAATTTTTGCTCTAAATATTAAAACTAACAAAAAATATACTATTGAAACTGCCATAAAATTTCCTAAACTAGAAACTCCATTACCTAAAGCAGTACCTAATATGGCAGAAATAAAAACACCTATTATTGGAATATTTTCTCCTACACATGCTGCCATTATAGCTAGTCCAAAAGGAACTATTTGCCCTTTTATTGACAAGCTTGACAATAAAAATGTCAAAATATATATAAATATATTTTGATATTTAAAGAGTTCTTTTAATCTATATACAACACTATTTTTTTCGTGTAATTCTTCGTTTTGATCTCCTACATCTGCAACATTTTGAAACATCCTTAACCACCCCTCGCTTTTAATATGTAAATATTAAATCATAAGAAAAAAAAATTTTTTGTCAGATTTAAAGTTTATATATTAAAAGTTTTTTACAAATTGTGATAATTTACATTTATTTTATTACATTTATTTCAAAAAGACAAGTATTTATATTAAAATCTACAAATAAAATTTCAAAAGAGGAAGCTTCCTATTTGAAACTTCCTCTTTATATTCCATTTTTTAACTAGCGTCCCCTTTTGGACAAAAATGTCCAAAAACATACGTCCCTAAATGGTCACTTTCTTTTTGATAACTACTATACCAACTACTACAATTGATAATGCAATTATTGTAACTACTAATATTTGTATCATTAATAAGTGTTCTTTTTCATTACCTGTTGGTGGTGTGAATGTTACTAACTCTGTTGCACTTGAATCTCTTTCTACTAATGCTCCGCTAAATTCTCCAAGTTTTGGATTAGCATTACCTGCTGTTACTGTTACATCTCTTCTACCTACAGAGTTTTCAAATTTAACAATTTCTGCAATGTTGTCAAATGTTAAGTTATCAGCATCGTCTTGTGCAGATACTACTTTTGTTATTGTTAATGCTATTTGTGATTTGTAGTTATCGTTGTCTACTGAATATGGTGTTAGGTATACTTCAAAATTAGCATTTGAGTTTATTCCTGATTCTTCAGAATCTATACTTATTGCTAAATTGTTTCTTTGTTCTGTTTTGTAAGTAATTCCTTTTGGATCTATTAGTTCATATGATGGTATTACTCTACTGTCTACCATTCTGTTTATATCATATCCACTTCCTGATAATTCTGTTATAGTTGTGTTTCTCCACATATGGTCACTCTCTGTATTATAGTTTTCACTAAATACTGCATCATTATCAATATATTCCATAACTTGACGTACTTTTGATTTAACAACTACATCTTTATCTGGGTTTACATTACCTGTGTAGTATGATGTTCCTAAATATTTACCAAATTCAACTGCTGTGCTAGCTCTAGCCTCTTCAGCTAATTTTAAAATATCTTGTTTTACAGCCATTTGGTTTGAATTATCTACTGTTGAAACTTTTGCTAAAGTTTCACTTACATAATCTACTTCACCAACATTTAATGCTGTAATTAAATATCCAATTTCTATTGTTGCACCTTGAAGTATTTCATCATCAATATTTATAAACCTAAAGTTTTGTGTTCCTTCATTAAATCCATCTGTTAATTTTAATTCATTTTTATCTAATGCTTGTAATTGATCAATTCCTATTGATGATTCATTTAATTTTACTTCTGCTACTAAATATTTATTATCTTCTAATTTAGTTATTACTACTCTATCTTTAATGTCTCTTCTTCCTACTGTTACATAGTTAATATCATATTTTGCATCAAATATAACTTTTTCATCATTTGTTGTTAATTTGATTTCATTTATTTCTTTATCTAATATTACTGCTGTTTCTGGTCTTTCTATTAAGCCACAATCCATATTATCTATTGTATATGATTTAGCTTCTTTTTCTACTGCTACACTTCCATTTGTAAATACAGTTCCATTTACCGTTTCTGAATTTACTCCATTTAATCCTGCCTCATCTCTTGCTTCAATGTCTAAGTCTAATTTTGCTGTATCTGCATACATATAGTAATCATCATATAATTCTGTATGTGTAACATCTTTTTCGTTTGCCTCTTCTAAAACTATTCCATTTACATTTGTTATTGTTTGTGAATTTGCAATTACTTCTAGTCTTCTTGATTCACTATCTCTAGCATCTGAAACTCTAGCTGCTGCTAACTGTCCATTTGCTAAATCATGCCATTCGTTATTTACATATCCGTCTGGAGTAGTACTTGTAAAACCTTTTTGATAAGTTGTTGATTTATAATCTTGACCATTATATACAGCAGGTGTTGAAACTATATTTTGTCCATTTGATGAATCAACTATATCTTCATCATAATTAGATGTGTATATTAAATCACTATCATAATATGGTTTTCCTTCTCCGTTTAATGCTTGTGCTGGTTTTAAACTTGCTTTACTTGTATCTTCTAAATCTGTTATATTGTTTCCATATACAAATCTTACTACATGATTTCCTGTTGGCACGTTTGTAAACATGTATTCACCAACATTTAATACATCTGTTTTCTCTCTAGAAGTTTCTATAGTACTACTAAATCCTCCTGTTACATCTTCTAAAGATTTTCCACCTAAGCAATCTAATTTATCACTTGTTGGCCATAAGAAATCATATTCTTTTCCGTCAACATTTACTTTCTCAACAAGTTCTGTTGTAAGTCCTCCGATTAAAGCTTCATTATTATCTTTTATACCATTTCCTATAGCTGATGCACCTTCTGCTTTATCTTCCCAAGCAATACCTTTAACTTTTCTGTTTTCATTTGATAAATCTAATTTAAGTACTGGTGATGCATCTGTATCATCTTCAAACCATGGTTTTTCATTGTACTCTTTAATATTAACATTTGCTGGTGCTGAATCTAAATCTATTTTACCTGCAACACTACCATCTGCATAATATGTTGAGTAATTTGCAATTTCTACTATATTAGACTTAGCTCCAAGTTCAATTGCATTTTTAACTCCATCTATATTATCTTTTTTCATAGCAAATGTTACAAATATTTCTGCTCTATCTCCACTTACAAGTTTTACACCATTTAAATTTGTTACCATTTTATTATATGTTTTGCCATCAGATGCTTTTATATTTTGTTCTACAACATTCCAATCTACATTTGTTCTAGAACCTCCAATTTTCATGTATGAAGCATTTGCAACTTCTTTTTCTTTTCCATCTACTATTTTAGTAATAGAAGTTTTTACTGGTGCTCCAAAAGAGCTATCAAAGTAGTCATCTACTGAATTAATTCCTACAACATATTTTTGACTTGAACTATTGTGTAGACCAATTTTATATGTTAAATATACTTCCATTTCTGAATCTTCCATGCTTCTTCCTACATTTTTATAGAAAGAATTTACAGCATTGTATACTTCAGAATTTGTTCTATAAATTTCTGCTCTATAATAGTAATCTGTACTGTATAATCCTAATGCATATTCAACATGAGCACTATCTATAGCTTGTCTATTTAGAATTCCTTTTCCTAAATCTTCTAATTTATTAAATCTATAATCTAATTCTTTTCCATCTACAACTACTTTTGCTGAATATAAATCTTTTGTTGCCTCAACATCTACTTTTTCTCTTCTTACTAATCCTAAATTGATATTCAAACAATAGTTATAAGTTGCTGAATATTTATATATTTGTGCTAAACCACTACCTGTTATTGCAACATCATAATGTTCTAAGTGTGATCTACTATCAAATGGATATTGTAATCCACCAACTGAAGTTCTAGCTTTTGTTTTAAATATATCTAAAGCTACACCTTGACTATCAGTTGTTTTTAATTTTGATTCTACTCTTGTTGCATCATTTCCAGATATATTTGCTTCATAATATACATTATTTCTGTTATTTGCTCCACTTACTTCTCCTACTGTATTTCCATTTCCGTCTAATGGAGTTTTTCCATATATACTTTGAACTCTATTATTTACATCATCTCTGTCGTAATCTTTGGCCATAGACCTATTTGCAAAATTATCTCTTTCAGAAGTAGACGCTTCTAAATAGTCTTGCGCATCTCCCTCAATGTATTTATTCTCTTCCTTATTTACTTTTGATAAGAATAATGTTGGTTCATATGTTTGACCATCATATACGAATTCTACATCGTATTTTACTGTTTTTGCACCTTTTGATTTTTCTTCGTCTGTAAGTGATAATATGTGTAATCTTGGTGCTTCCCATTTTCCTTCAGGTGTTGTTAATATTGGGAATGTTATTTCTGAGTTTAAACTATCGTTATAACCTTTTGCTAGTGTTCTACTTACTTCTCTGTCTCCATTCATTGCTACTCTATATACATAAACTTGTACACCTTTTATTCCAGCTTCACTAGAATCTATTTTTCCATTTGGAACAGAATCAAGCATATTTTTTCCTGGATCTTGGCGAACATCTTCCCAAACTTTACCTGCTAAATCAATTGTTAAATATATTTCTACATAAACTGGTAATTCGTTTGTAACAACTATTTCAATTTCACCATTTTCTATAAGCCCTGCACCATTATTACTTGGTGAACCTACTTGTTGCCATCCTTGTGGCATACTAATTTCTTCTACTGTAACTGTTGGAGCTTCATCTCCCCACCATGTAATTTCTGGTGATGTATATGTAGAACTATGTGATTTTGAAACATCTACAGAAATCTTTTCAGTATATACATAAGGTCCATCTGCTTTATAATGTGTTTCTCCATTCATTATGAATGTTCCTAAAATACTGATTCTAACTTCAAATTCTTGTTTAACTGCAGCATCTATATATTTGTTTGGTACCACAGATTTTGTAACTTTGAATTTTCCATGTTTCTCTGCTACTTTATTTATTGCTACAACTGTTACTGTTTCATTTGCTTTTAAATTTCCTTCAGCATTTTTTATTTCTACTAATTCATATCCTTCTGGAATATTTATTTCTTTTACTACATATTTTGGTCCTTCTTCTGAAGCATTCCATTCAATATAATCTGATTTATATGTTTCATTTGCTTTTATAGAAATTACATATGGTGCATTATTTCCTATTGTTACTTCAAAATAGAATTCAGTATCTCCTGATTCTCCATTTTGAATTTGTTTTGTTATTTCTAAATATCCACCTATCTTCTTAGGTTTATTTGTAACTGTAACAATATTTACTCTTTCACCTGGAGCATTTGCTCTTATAGTACCTGTACCATTATCTATAGAAACTACTTCTGCTATATCAGATTCTTGCTCTGTAACAACATATGTTGGAGCTCCATTTCCATACCATTTGATGTCTGCTGATGTCCAACTGCTTCCTCCTAAAACTGTTACATCTGGTATTTTGTATTCTCCTTTATAAAGTGTTCCATCATATATAAATGTTCCTTTTAAAGTAACATCCATTTTAAATTCTTTACCATTTAAACTTGCATCTGTTACTTTTTTATCAATTATTAATTGTCCTACACGTTCTTCGGCTCTATTTATAACACTAACTTCTGTTGCTACTATACTTACATCTGTAGTTTTATTTTCTACTAAAGTTCCTTCTACTTTATTTGTAGTTTGACCATTAGCTGATACAAATACTATTCCATCTGGTATATCAACCTCTTCGATGCTATATTTTGGAGCTTCTTCATCAAATCTCCAAGAATATTTTAATTCATCTTTTTTAGTTTCCCATACCCATTTATCATCTTTAAGTTCTGGTTCTAAAGTAATTGTATGTTCTTCATATCCATCTACGTGTATTTTAAATTTAAATTTTAGAGTTTTAAGATAATCTATATCACATTTATCTGAATTTTCTAATTCTTTTATAATGTGCAAATATCCTACTCTATCATGTCCATTCCAAGCAGTTACTACAATTAAGTATTCTCTATCTGCAATTTCATTATCTTCTAGAGTTCCTGATGAAGGTACTATTGAGTAATTTATATCTTCTCCATTTAAATTTTCTTGTACTTTGTATTTTGGTGCTTCTCCATACCATGTGAACTCATCAGATGTCCAATCTCCTCTACCAAATACTCCGTTTGCCTCGTCTGCATTTGATTTTGAAGCATTTATTACAACAAATTCTTTATCATTGTATTTGTCTTCATTTTCTAATACATTATAACCATTAGTGTTTTCTGTTGTTAATTGTATTGTTTGATTTTCAAAGTGCATACCTTTATAATCAAATGTTCCTGTTACTGTTACAACAAAGTTATAATCTTTATCTGCTAAGTTTTCTTCATCAACTTTTTTAATTAAATTAATTTTTCCTTTTTTAGGTGTAACAGTGTTTACAACATAATTTGTAATTACTCCTACTGCATCTGAATTTCCAACAAGAGTTCCTGTCATACCATTATCTGTAACAGTTATTAAATTATTATTACTATTTGCTGCTATAGTTTTTTGTTTATCAAAAGCTGTTCCTGTTGGATTATTATACTCTACTATTGTATATTTTGGATTATGTCCTGCTAGCCATTCATATGTTTGGTTAGATTCATATTTCCATGTATATGTATAAGTTCCATCTGCATTTTGAATTTTTTCAAAGAAAGTTGCTACTACATTTTCTTCTTCATGTCCATCTACTTTTACTTTAAAGTTAAATTCTAATTCTTTTAAATCCTCTTCTGTAAATAAGTTGCTATTTTCAAGTGTTTTTATAATTTGAAGAGTTCCTCTTTCAATTTTCTGTTTATTTACGGCAGTTATTGTAGTTTTACCTTCTACAAAACTTCCACTACTTGGCACTATAGAAACCTCTTCTACACCTTCTGGTAAGTTAATTTCTTTTACATCATATTTTGGAGCTTCATCATACCATTTAATAACTCCATCTGGTATTACTGTATGTGCATTTCCATCAGCATTTACCTTTACATTTATTGGTACAGATTGTTCTATATATTCTCCATTATTATATCTAAATTTACCTGATACTACTATTTCAAATTCAAAAGTATCATCAGCATCTATTAAATTTGATTCTCCTAAAGCACTCTCCTCTGCTTTTTTAATAAGGTCTATACTTCCTGTTTTAGGAGCTAATGTATTTTTGGCTACTATTTTTATAGTTTTTCCATCTTCAAAAGTTCCTCTTTGTGGTTCTATTGATACAAATTCATATCCATTTGGTAAATTTACTTCTTGTACTGTAAATGATGGTGCTTTATCTCCATCCCAATAATAAGGTTCTGAAGTAGCTGATGCATTTGATTTTACTCTTATACGCTCTGGTTCATGACCATCTACTGTTAATTTAAATTCAAAGAAATCTTCTTTATCTAATTTTAATTCATTTCCATTTTCATCAACAATTACTTTTTGTATTTCGATTTGACCTTTATTTTGTGATCTTCTATCTAAAGATGTTTTAAATGTTCTTATTTCAGCATCTATATTTCCTGCTAATCTTTGTGATGGTAATGGTCCTATTATTATTTCCCAACTATATGTATATTCTGTTTCATAATAAGTATCTCCATTAGCATCTTTTTTCTCTATTTCTTTTGAAGTTGTTGTTAAATTTGTTTTACTTTCTTTTATTTCTCCTTCAAAATAATTGAAAGCACCTTTAGCATTTGTATATTCAAAATCTACATGAATATTTTTTATTTTAGTTGCATCATATTTATTTTTAATAATTATATAAAATGGTGCATTTGGTCCTGGATATCCTTCATTTGATTTTCTTACATTAGATATTGTCCAGTCTTTACCATATTCTAACATTTTATGATTTGAATCATCTGTTTCTAAAGTCATATCTGTTATATATGCAAAGTTTTTACTATATACATAATCTATTGCAAAAGGTCCAACTATTGCATTTGATCCATCAACTGTAGCTTCATCAAATGTAACTGTTGTTTTACTGCAATCATATTCTTTTCCTTCAAAATTCAATTTTCCTTCTACCCATTTTGGGTTATAGTTCAACTTAAAGAATCCATCTTCTCCACGTTCAACTTGGTCTACACTATTTACTCCAGCAGCTGCTATAATATATTTTTGGAAATCTTTAGCTGAATCATTTAAATTGTTGTAATTTTTATTTGGATCAAAAGCTTTTCCAACTGTTTGGCTTAATGTTGTTATTTCTCCATTAATAGCTGATGCATAATTATTAGATATTTGTTCTAAGTCATTGCTATGAGCATTTCCTACTGTTCTAGTAGAAACTCCACTAACTGTTGCAAAGTTTCCACCTGAGCTAGCCATTCCTTGTCCAGCTGGTGTATTCCACCAAGCTATTTGTGATGGTGTATATTCACCATAAGCTGCTCCATCTGAGTGTTGAGCAAATGCTAGTATAAATGCTTCTTCTGGTGATGCATATTTTCTTTCACTCATTGTATAATTAGGTTGTGTTCTTACTGGTGTTAAGTCTGGAATTTCTGATTTATTATGTGTTGATCCGCTAGAACTTTCTCCTAAGCTATCATATGATGGTGAATTAGAACCTGTTAAAAGTGTTCCTCTTTGGCTACATAACAAATCTCCATGTGATAATAAATCATCATATGTCATTGCCCCTCCACCAAATATACAACCATTATTAATTATTGCATAATCTGAAGGCTCTATCCAAGGCACATCAACATCATCAGCTCCAACTAATGCTCCATTTGTTGATACAACTGTTGATTTATTTTCTCCATTTTCATTTGTAGTAGTTGTTGTCATTGTCTTTTTTTCTTTATCTTCTTTTGTAGTCGTAGCAGCTAAAATGCTATAACTACATATGATGTTTAATATTAAAAATATTGATATAGTTAATGTTAATATTTTTTTATTTAATTTTCTCATATTAAACACCTCCTTTTCTTTTAGCTGCCACAATTTTGTTGTGTGTTACAAATACTGCTATGCTTCCTAATAATATTGTAATTATTATTATAGAAGTATATACAAGCGCTTCTCCTGTTTTTACTGCTATAATTGTATCAGCTGTTCCCATATCATTCTCTCCTTGAGCTTTATTTGCTGGTGTTGAATTTATATCTGGAACACCGTATGTATTATAATCTTCATAAATTTCTGCTATATTATTTACTAATCCTGTATTTTCTTCTGTCATATGTTTTGTTAATACTAATTTTATAGAAACTGAATCATCTGATTTTAACTGCATATTTTCTAATACATCTGTATATAAGTTTCCGTCTGATCCAGTATACCAATCAGAGTTTACATCTAATGATGAGTTAAATGTCATTCCTTCTGGTATATAATCAACTATCTTTTTAGCATATCCTGAAATATCTCCAACGTTTGATACTGTTATTGTATATTCTACATATACTTCTGATCCTGATAAATTTTTAGCGGCAATTTCAGCTTTTGCTAAACTTACATTATTATAATTTTCTGTTGATGTTTTCTTTGCTGTTTGTACTGTAATTTTTGATATTGCTTTATCTAGTTTCAAGTCAAATATTCTTCCATAAACTAGTCCTATATCTATATTTGAAACGCTTCCATCTTTAATTGTTATAACATCCGTTACAGCACCTTCTTTTGTTTTTCCATCTTGCTCAATTGTTGTTGTAATTACATCTGAATTTACATTAGCAAGAACTCCTTCTTTTTGATATGCTGTTACTTTATATGCTACTGTATCATATTCAAACAATACTAAATAATTTCCATTTTGTACTCCTGAAAAACTATATGCTCCTTTAGCATCTGTTGTTATAGATTGTGAAATAACACCTGTTTCACTATTTACTAATCTTACAACAATTCCTGCTAATAAGTCTTCATCTTCATTTCTCATACCATCTTGATTTTTATCTATCCAAGCTACACCTGTTATTCTATAAGTTTTTGATGTTTCTGATTTTGGAATACCATTTGATTGTTCTGTTACTATTTCATCATTAGAAGCTTCTATTATATGTGTTATAGAATTACTTGTTGCTGTTGTTATTTCGTCTGAAGATACTGTTGCTACATTTGAAACTGATTGCTCATCAGCTCCTCCAAGTGAAGTTGCTTCACCTTCTAATTTTAGCTTCCATTCTTCTCCAGCTTCAATATTGGTTTCTAATTCTACTTTATCATTAAAGTATCCTTCTTTATTTACTTCAACATCTCCTACTAAATAACTTACTTTATTTATTATTATTCCATCTGGTATTTCATCTAAAATTTTTACATTTCTAGCTGTTATTCCACCTTCATTTTTTATGTTAAAGTTGTAAGTTACGGCATCTCCTTCTTTTAAATATGTATTTACACTATCTGTTGTTTGATTAATTGATAATACTGGTTTTGCTATTGTTGTTATTACTGCATTAGATTCATATTTTTCTGAATTATCTGCTGTAACTATACTTGATGTTTTTACATCTACACTTGCTATAGTATTTTCTATTTGATTTACTGTTACTGTAGTTTTTAATTCTTTTTCTTCAAATTTTTCTAAACTACCTATGTTCCATGTTATTGTTCTTGTAGCCTCATCATAATTATATGGCTCTTCAGCACTTACCAAATTAAACTCTTTTGGTAAAACTTTTGTTACTACTACATTATTTTTTGTTTCTGTAGAAGAGTTCATAACTGTTGTTTTAAAGTAAACTTCGTTTCCTGGTTTTTCTATTTTAGAATAATTTGAACCTTCTTCTAATATATAAAATTCTGCAAATTCTATTTTTACCTCATTAGAATTATCTGTTAATTCTGTAGCTAAATCTTTAGCTGTTACTTTTATACTTGGATTAATAGTATTACTATATTCTCCTTCTTCTGATAAAGGTTTTGCTACTAAATAAACTTTTATTTCTACATTTTGTTCTACTTCTAATTTTTCAAATGTTACTACTAGAGTATTGTTTTCTAAGCTTGCTACTCCATTATCACTATCTATTTCATATCTTGAATAAGTAGCTCCAGCTGGTATTGGTATTTCTACTCTTACATTTTCTGCTACATTTTTTCCAACATTTCTAACACTTGCTTTTACTTCAAATTCTTCATTTTCTTTTACCTGAGCTTTTGTATCATTCATTGATACTGATAATTCAGGTCCAATTCCTGTTGAAAGTCCAACTAATTCTGCTATAGAACTGTCTTCTATTATAGATAATTCTGAGTTATTTTTATAAAATACTCCAAATGTTCCATATATGTTTTGATTATGTGGTAAATTTTCTGGTATTTCATAATTATATGTAAATCTTAATATTTCTGATTTTTCCATTACATAGTTTTCGTCTTCTGGTACTATTAAATATGATTTTATATTTTCTAAACTTGCTGGCTCTCTTGTCCATCCGTTTTCTTCATTGTCTAATTCTCTTGTAGCTTCTCCGTTTTCTGAATAGTATACTACAAAGTTTCCTCTGTTTCCTTCTACTGCTGCT